>NZ_JAKGAW010000005.1:0-134278 GCF_021532475.1 Pseudoalteromonas sp. APAL1
ATGCAAAGGTGTTGTTACTCTACGGTGGTGGCTCAATAAAGAAAAACGGCGTATACGACCAAGCTATGAGTGCACTAGCCGATGTTGACGTTATAGAGTTTGGTGGCGTTGAGCCAAACCCAACTTACGAAACACTGATGCAAGCGGTTACAACGGCAAAAGAGCACCATGTTAACTTTATTTTAGCTGTTGGTGGTGGCAGTGTTATTGATGGCGCTAAGTTTGTTGCTGCAGCCTATAACTATGCTGGGGAGCCGTGGGATATCCTTGTTAAAGGGGCAGAGTTTAGCAATCCTTTACCAATCGGTGCGGTATTAACCTTACCAGCAACAGGCTCTGAGAGTAATGGTAACTCAGTGGTAACTAAAAAAGAGACTTCACAAAAGCGCGCTTTTTCGTCACCAACAGTACAACCTGTTTTTGCTGTACTTGATCCTGAATACACGTTTTCGTTGCCTGCACGTCAGGTAAGTAATGGTGTGGTTGATGCGTTTGTTCACGTTATTGAGCAATACTTAACGTACCCTGTTAATGCGCCATTACAAGACCGTTTTGCAGAAGGTATTTTGCAAACCTTGATTAGCGAAGGGCCAAAGGCGCTGAGCGAGCCACAAAATTATGATGTTAGAGCTAATGTGATGTGGTCGGCTACGATGGCACTGAATGGTTTAATTGGTCAAGGTGTACCGCAAGATTGGTCTACACATATGATTGGCCATGAATTAACGGCACTTTATAACCTTGATCATGCGCAAACCTTGGCGATTGTTCTACCTGCCTTAATGCATGTTCAAAAAGAACAGAAATCAATTAAGATTCAGCAGCTTGGTGAAAGAGTGTTCGGACTAAATTATAGCGACGAAGCTGAGCAAATCGATAAAACGATTAAAGCTGTACAGGACTTCTTTGAGGCCATGACGGTGAAAACACGTCTAGCTGATTATGACCTTGACGAGCAAGCTATTGAGGCCGTTGTTGCTAATTTAGAGAAAAACGAGCTAACGAAATTAGGTGAGCATGGTGATATTGATTTAGAAAAGGTGAAATCAATCTTAGCATTAGCACTTTGAGTTAGTTAAAACTTAATATGAAGGGGCGTAATAGTGATTAACTGTTACGCCTTTTTTAATGTCTAAAGCCCAAGCAATAAGCAAAGTGGGCAATGGCAAAATAGTCTAGATGCCAGAGCGCATTGAGTCTTTGCTCCTAAAAACTGCATATTCACAGAAGCAGTGCCTTTAACTTCAGTACTACCTAAAGCAGCTTGCTGTGGCAGTTTTTAATAATGCTATCTATGTGTTTGATGATGCGGGGAACATAACAAAGGATTGACCGTGAGGTTATTAATTTTAAAGCAATTAATTTCAATGTAAAAGTACGAGACGAGGAGCGAAAATAACGGGGTGTTGTATTGGTTGATGAGGGAATACGTTCGCTAAGTGAAGCAAGAATTATGTTGTATTTTATAGCAATTTTAACATGAAGGATACAATTACCTTGACCGTGTGTTTCTGATAAGGGAAAATGCACGGTTTTTAAATTAAAAATAGAACTTAATACCAACATCTAAAGTGGACTCACCTCCGGCTATTGTTTAATCGAGAGCTAAAGCACTACCTTAAGGATAGGGAAATGACCAAACTAACATGTCTAGCGATGCTTTTACTTAGCACGCAAGCTATCAGTGCGACTAAAAGCACACCTGAATATAATCAATTTGGCGATGCGACTTATTCAAATTCGCAACCAATTAATTATGACGAATCTTATTTTACAAGTCGCGCACAGCAAAATATAGCGCCGACTACTTCGTTGAGTAAAACCTTAGCGACAACAACTACATCAGAATTAGAAAACATCGAGCTTACCTCGGTGTTTCGCCGTTTTTCATTAAGTAATTCAACAGGTCTCAATGGTCTTTATGCTGTTGACTTGTTCGGTAACGGTAATAAGCAAATTATTTCGGTGCAACAAAACGATTTTAATATTATTGAGTATAAAGATAATCAATATTCAGTCGTTGAAGGTTTCGATTCTCAGGATTACATTACTGATAGTACATTGGTAAAAAGCATTGCCGATGATACATATTATTTAATACTTATGACGAGCAGTCAGATAGTAAAAATTAACTTACTAACAATGAAAGTCGAAAGTACTAAGAATGTAGTTTCTAGCCAATCAGTTACGGCAAGAGATATTAATAACGATGGTCAGGACGAGCTTATTGCTATTGCCAATAGCCAGATTTTAATACTAGACCAGTCAGACCTTTCTGTTATTTCAGAGCTTGAGTATTACGGTAACAAATTTGTTGTTGGTTCGTTTACCGAGCAAAATGTTCACGAATTAATGCTTGAAGATGGCAAGTTGTATCGTATCTCTGAAAATACAATAGATTATATAAAAACACTGAACAGCCAACTAACAGGTATCCATTTACAAAGTGTTGATACAAACCAAGATGGCTTAGATGAAGTCATTAATGGCCAAGGCTGGTATTCAATTGAGTTAATCAGTCCAAATACAGACAGTATTGTGTGGACAGCCAATAGTGATTTAGATATTTCAAAAATTATAGTTGCAGATATCAATAATGACGGTGCCCAAGAGCTAGTATATGGCGATGGTCAGTGGGGGCAAATTCATGCTTTGACTTTAAGTTCTGGCGAGGAGTTTTGGCAAATCAATAACCCTGAACACAGTGTTTCAAGTATTTTGGTGGATGATTTTAATCTTGACGGAAAAACAGATATTGCATGGGGAGCGGGTTACACATCTTCAGGTGATGACGGGTTTTATATTCATACCGTTGAAGATAAGTCTATGCAATGGTCGCAAACGATCACTGTCTATTCACAATTTTTGCTAGGACTTGCTGATATTGACGGTAAAGGTGGAATTGATGTTATTTTTTCTGAGAATGGCACAAATAAGCTTCAAGTTATTGATATAGAAACAAAAGAGCAGGTGTTACCTAGCATTGCTTTGACCGATGGCTGGAATGACTACCAGTATGTGATTACTGCTGATTTATTCAATGATGGCAAAAACTATTTAATTGTTGCTGGCTCAGAAACTTACACTGGAAATATACAAGTATTTTCACCAGAAAATGGAAACTTACTGTATACAGTTCCTTTTCAAAGTGGCGACCAAATTTCAACGATTGAAGCCCATGACATCAATAACGATGGTCTGTTAGAGCTGATTGTAGGTAACGGTGCATCACACACCGGCAGTGAAGGTTCTTATATACGAGTTTTTAATGGGCAAACGGGTGAGCTACTTAAGCAATCACCTCGCTTACAAAACTTTTGGGGTGGGGTTTCTGGCATAGTCGCAGGCATAGATACACAGCAAAGCAGTAAAGAATTATTTGCTTTAACAGGTAACCAATTAGTTAAATATAATTACACTGATAATAGTGTCACTAATTACTCTTTAAACGACAGTTTTAAGTCGCTAGAGGGTGTTGTTGTTGATGGTAAAAAAGCGCTTTATGTTGTCAATCAGTATGGCCTTTTATTCTCGTTTAAAGAATCAGGAGAAATGTCAGAAGTTGCTCAACTATGTGACAATTCATTAAACAATATAGTATCTACACGCGCAGGTTTCATCTTATTTAGTTGTGAAGATAAGTTTGGAGAGTACGACTTAATTAATGATGAACTGCTTTATGGAGTAGCGCGTGCAAATCAACGCAGTTCTATTGTGAGTGCAACATACAATGGTGTGGACTATTCACTGCTTTCAGGAAAATCTATAGAGGTGTTCTCGAATGAAGCCGCAGCACCTTTAGCTACACCGCAAGATAGCGAGGTAACATCTCATGTGCTTGCAGCAATCGACGTTAATCTTAATTTGAGTGATATTGATTTTGTAGTGTTTGAAAATAGCCCTAGCCTTGGCCAATTAACGTTTATTGACCGCAAAACAGGGCAGTTCACATATACGCCTAACGGCGCTGTAGGTGTTGATGAATTAGCGTTTTATACAGTAAAAGGTCGTTCACGTTCTGAGCTCGCAAAGTTCACAGCTACCTTAACAAATCAGGCGCCAGTCGTTGAAAACTCAACGATTAAAACACACTGGAATACACCCTTGATACTTAATTTGCCAGCCTCTGATGCAGATGATGAGCAACTTATTTTCACTGTAAAAAATGAGCCTCAACATGGTCATATTGAGTTACTTGATCAAAACATGGGTGAAATTAAATACACGCCGAGTGGTGAATCTTTACAGCCTGTTTCAATTACTTTTACCGCGCAAGACTCCCTTGAAGAGACGGCACTTGCCAATGTTGTTGTTGAATTAACAAATACCACACCAACAGCTACAGATTTAAGTTATGAAACTTATTACTCAACGGTAGTTAATGGTCGTTTTATTGGCAATGATGAAGATAGTGATGAGTTAGAATTTGAGCTAGTAACAAGCCCAAGTTCTGGCGAGCTTAGTTTTGATAAGGACACAGGCTTGTTTGTCTACGAGCCTGCGGGTGAGTCGACTTATGCTGTTAACTTTAGTTACCGAGCAAAAGACAGATTTGCTTCCTCAGAGGCTAAAACTGTCGTGATTAACGTAGTTGGCAAAGCTGACAACTCAAGTTCTGATTCAGGTTCTGGTGGTAGCGTGTACTACTTAATATCTTTGCTGTTAGCCATGGTCGCGTTTAGACGTAAACTTAAGCTATAAGTAAAAGTAGTTTATTTATGCTGTATCAATTAACGTGGTGCAGCATTTTAATGTCTGCTGTTAAATATTGGCATCACGAAAGATAAATAGTTCACAAAAAAAGCCTCCGTTAGGAGGCTTTGGCTTAGGTATATCACCTACAACAACATAATGAGTTAGAAGGTACCGCGAATACCTACGTAGTATTGGCGACCTGTAAAGTTGGTTGTCGCAATGATTGACTCATCGTTATTAAAGTAACGATCGAAGCGCTCATTGGTTAAGTTTGTCACATTGAATGTCAATGAGTAATTGTCATTGATTTTATATGACGAGCTTAAATCAAGCTGTTGGTAGTCGTTTACATGACGAGGGCCTGCGAAGAAACCAAATGATGGCTCAAGTAAGTATTTCTCACGGTAGTTGTAAGATAAACGAACTGATGCTGGACCTTTTTCATAGTAACCAACTAAGTTATATACATTCTTAGATAGACCTGTGTAGCTGAATGTTTGACCTTCAAAGCCATCACCAAAGTTAGTGTCACTGTCTGTATAAGTGTAGTTTGCTAACATGCCTAAACCATCAAATGGAGCAGGTAAGAAATCAAACGTTGTTTGGAAACTTAACTCAGCACCAGAGATAGTTGCAGAAGCCGCATTTCGTGGACGGTCTACAGATGCCCAATCAATTCCAGCGATTGTTTCTGGCGCACTTGAATTAAATACGAAACCATCGATCTCTTTTTGGAATAATGCACCACTTAGAAGACCTGTATCGTTGAAGTACCACTCAAGTGATAAATCGAATGAATCAGATTCAAACGGTTCAAGGGCCGGGTTACCAGCAGAACCTGTTAGAGTTGTAGTACTAAATGTAAAACGCGGTGAAAGCTGTGAAAGCGTTGGGCGTGTTACAGTTTTACTTGCACCAAAGCGTAAGTACACTTCGTCAGTTAATTCAGCATTTAAGCTTAAACTAGGTAAGACATTTGTGTAATTACTGCTCGTTGAGCTTGTTTCACCAACAACATCGTAGTCACCGGCACTGCGGATGATGATTTCTACAGGTAGTGCACCCGTTGCTTCTACATCAGTTTTGACTGCACGTACACCAACATTACCTTTTACTGGAATGTCTGCAACGTCAAAGGCCATGTTTGCTTTGATGTAAGCCGCGGCAATGTCTTCTTCAACTTTGAATGAGCTGATGCTATCAAACTGTCTTTCAACACCATACTTGTTGTGGAAATCAGTTGGGTCACCAATAACAAAGCTACGTATTACATTTGCATCTGGCGCTTCACCTAAGAAATCGTCAACAGGGAAGTCAAGTAAGTTGATTGCAGATGTTGGTAGTACCGCAGGAACACCATTTGCACCTGTAAAGCTATTACCTACATATGCTTTGATCTCTTTTGCACGTTGTGTGTAACGTACACCAGCTTCAAGACTTGTGAAATAGTCATTGTCTAAGAAGTATTTGGCATCAAAAGCAAATGATAAAGACGTATCTTTTACATCACGGGCATTTGAATTACCAAATGCAACACGGTAGTTATCAGGATCATTCAGATCAGTGCCTGTAACATATAAATCAGGAATACCATTATCTGGATTACGTGCGTCATATACTACGTCTGCAAAGGCTTGTAGTAGTACGCTCTTAAGATCACGTGTTTGCTCGCCTTTCGAATAGCCGATATCAAAATCAAGTACCCAATCTTCATTTGGTGCCCAGTTCACGTGTGTACCAAGTGCTAGAGTATCTGATTCAAGTTTAGTTAATTCTGATACACTCCGGAATTGTGTTTGTG
Organism: Pseudoalteromonas sp. APAL1; assembly: GCF_021532475.1. Lineage (NCBI taxonomy): Bacteria > Pseudomonadati > Pseudomonadota > Gammaproteobacteria > Alteromonadales > Pseudoalteromonadaceae > Pseudoalteromonas > Pseudoalteromonas sp. APAL1. Next base: position 6,497 of record NZ_JAKGAW010000005.1, read on the forward strand.
GTGCAACGGCATAAACAAGATTATCGTTTTCAACAACAGCTTCAGTAACTAAGAATGGGAAAATACCACCTACACCACGACCGTTAGGATCATTAATATCGGCAGCTACCCATTGACTTGGATCTTGTGGGCCACGGAATTGGAAACGAGCAGGCAGTTGCAGTGCTGTCTCATCAACATCGAATGTTGCATATAAACCATCGAATGTAATGTTCAACTCATCGCTTGGCTGAAATTCAATAACTGCATTTAAACCTGTACGAGTTCTCTCATCACCATAGTATTGAGTTAGTGGCTCAATTGGGTATAGAGAGTTAGGGTAATCGATACTACCATCGTTAGTACCACCTGGAACTGTGGCAAGATCAGGACGAATTTCAACACCGTCTCCTGTACCTGGGCCAAAGTTTACATTACCCCAAGAGAAGTATTCATCTTCACGCGTTTGACGTTCTGAATAGGTAACACCTACAAGTACACCAAACTTTTCATCGTCAGATTTCCAGTTCACGATACCTGACAAGCGAGGATCTGTTGAATCTGCAAGTTCACTGTAAACACCTTCGGCTGACCAAGCACCCGAAAAGCCTACTTCATCAGCATCAAGCGGTTTACGCGTTTTAATATCTGCGTTACCACCAATACCGCCTTCAAGTTGGTCTGCCGAAACGGTTTTATACACGTCCAGTTGTCCAATTAACTCAGAAGGAAGTACATCAAGAGAGAATTGACGGCCAATACTACGGCCAGACGATAATGAACGACCGTTTAGTGTTACCTGTGTAAAGTCAACTGGTAAGCCACGGATTTGTACATATTGACCACCAAGGCGACCATCTGTACTACCATTCGTGCCACCATTTGGGCTACCACGAGGACGGTCTATCGAAATACCCGGAACACGTTGCAACGACTGCGCGACGTTTTCATCGGGAAATTTACCCATATCCTCAGCAGCAATTGAATCAAGAATTTTGTCCGAACCGCGTTTTGTCGCGATGGCTTCTTTCAAGCTCAATCTTACGCCGCTGACTGCAATTACCTCGATATCATCATTTTTAGCATCCTGTGCTTGTGTATTCTCCTCCGCCGCTACTGTGCTTCCCATTAGAGAGAGCGCTACAGATAAGGCTATTTGGCTTCTGGTGAATTTCATCATATTGACCCCCATCGCTCTAAGCGTATTGTTATCGTGAATGTTCAAATGTCCATATCAGTGATATATAAAGACTAAAATTCCGTCAACGCGCTTTAGTGATTACGTTGTTTAGATTTCTTAGTTAAAATTTTGCCAAGATTAATGTTTTATAAATGAAACAAGTTGGTTGCAAACCTGTTAACAAAACGTTTTCTGAATATTCCTGAAAAACGCTTTTTCACCAGAAAAACAGCACGTACCAAAAGACAAATAAGTATTTAAAAGTGGGGAGGTGAGGTAAGTGCATAATTAGTTGTACATCCGTCAATTCTCGTCGTTAAAGCCCATTTTCTTTGAGATTAACAATGACGTGTCTTTAAGTTTTCTAATTACCTCATCAAAATTAGCATTACGAGATTCATCACGATACATAAGTATCGATGTTAATAACACGGCCACTGCATTATGGTAGTAATCAAATATAGGCACACCGATATCGTATACGCCTGTCAAAACAGGGCTGGGCATAGCTTCATGGCCTTGCTCTTTTACCCTTAACCAAATATTTCGCAGTGCCATCAAATCAAGTGAAACCTCGGGGTGATTCTCTTGATATGCCTTAAGCATGCGCTCGCGATTATCATAAGATGCAAAAGCAAGTAACACATGACCAGCACAATTATCAGTGAGCGGGCCTCGCCCTCCGACTGGTAAGGTTAAGCAGTTACTGTTGGTGTCATAATCTTGGTGCGAAAGTATTAAACCGCCGCCATCGGAGTACACGACTAAATGACAAGATTGTTGAATTTCGCTACAAAGCGTTTGAATGATCGGAAATGCAACGTTGTTTAAATGGTGGACTGGGGCGTACCGGTGGGTTAGTCGATATAGTTTTAGGGACAGTCTGTAAACACGTTCTTGCTGAAAAAACTCAAGATAATGTAAATCATTTAGTACTGCGACCATACGAAATATTTCAGCTTTAGATTTCCCTAATGAATCAGAAATTTGCGTAAGGTTAAGGCCTTCAGGAGTTTTTGCCAGTAATTCTATAATGGCCATGCCTTTCTCAAGAGCAGGTGCTTTATACTTGGTATCTTTCTCAGTCATTGGGTACGTCTAATCACTTATAAAAAGAGGTTGGTGGTCATACATAAGTGTAGACTTTTTGTTAACTTATGCACTTTTATATCGCTGAAAAAAGCGGTAAAAGTATGTGTATATCTCATCTATTTCGTTTTGGTCAATAAACCAATTCTTATTTTTATATAAAAATTATAGCGTTAAGCTGCCTATAAATTATTCATCAAACGTTTTTTAAACAACGTTTAGTCTCCATTGAACCAAAACATAGCTAGGCAATAGTTAACAGTCTGCTTTGTAAATTTCATGTTTTAAATGTGAATGTTTTGTATTTGAAACCCTGCTTGCGTTTAGTTTCATTAAAAAAATCTCATTCATGTCAAAGTCACAAGTGATTGACCTAGTAAGTCGTCCGTTACTAACGTAAGTAACAGTGCATCAGTTGCTAGGAATAAAATTGTGAAAGTAGGTATTTGTGGTTTAGGTGACCGTTTGAGTTATGTCGCCAAAGTTATGCATGAGCTAATCCCAAACTTTAATTTGGTCGCTTTTGCTGATCCGGAATCTGTAAAAGTTGAGTACATGGAGTCCCATGGTATTTCAATGCGATCTTATGATGATCTTGCGGATATGTTAGCTAATGAGCAGTTAGATATGTTGATGATTGGATCGCCCAATCATATGCATTTAGAGCACCTTAGATTAGGAATTGAAGCAGGTTTACTGATTTTTGCAGAAAAGCCAATTGTCATGTCAGAGCAGCAAACCTATGACGTACTTGAACTTATCGCTAAGCATAATGCGTTCGATAAAATTCTGGTAGGCATGGTTTTACGCTATGCTCCTTTATACAAAGATTTAATTGCAGCTGTTTCTTCAAAGCTATTGGGTGACATTACAAGTATTGAAGCATCTGAGCATATTCCACCAGAACATGGTGCATTTTTTATGCGTGATTGGCGTAGACACCATGGTTTGTCTGGGGGCTTCTTACTTGAGAAATGTTGTCATGATCTTGATCTTTACCAAGGTCTTGTGAAGAGCCGTCCAAAAAAACTTGTTAGTTTTGGTGGTCGTAAAACATTTACGCCAGAAAACAAACACCTTGGTAAACACCCTGTTTATCATCAACGTAAGTCACGTTGGAATGGTATTGATGAAGTGTTTGATAACGACTCGGAGTTGGTGGATCACCAAACAGCGCTTATTGAGTATGAAAATGGCATAAATTTAAGCTTTCATACAAATTTGAACGTACCGAATGATTATCGTCATTTCAGTGTGTTTGGCACGATTGGTATGGCTGAAGGAGATTTTGTACGAAATTACTTTAAAGTACATGACTGTATTACCTCAGGCGCTCTTATCGATAAGTCATACATACATGATGATTCAGTTTCTATGCACTACGGTGCTGAAGAGGAAATGGCTGCCGATTGGATTGCTTACTTTGAAAATGGAACACCGTTACCAGTTTCAATTGTTGATGCTTTACAGGCTGGCTTAACGGCTATCAAGCTAGATGAAGCTCGCCAAACCGGCACAATTATAGACATGACTGAAACATGGAAAAAATTTGATAGCTACCTAAATAAAAATTAAAAGCATTGGGAGATTCACATGGTCTTAATTGATTGGTTAATAGTTGCGTTTTATGTAGTAGCAGCCGTTGTTATAGGGATGCTCTTTACAAAAAAGGCCAGTGAAAGTACGGCTGATTTTTTTGTTGCAGGTCGATCATTACCTTGGTACATCGCTGGCACATCCATGGTGGCAACGACGTTTTCGTCAGACACCCCCTTGTTTGTGGCAGGGGCCGTGCGTGAGCAGGGCATCTATGCAAACTGGATCTGGTGGGTTAGCGTAATCGGGGTAATTATCTCTGTATTTTTCTTTGCTAATTTGTGGCGTCGCTCTAAAGCACTGACAGAGATTGAATTAATCTCACAGCGTTATGATAAGAGCTTAGCCACAGATTTTTTGCGTATATTCAAAGCGATATTTGATGGTGTATTTGTAAACTGCATCATTATTGCTTCGGTTACGTTAGCAATGTCAAAAATTATAGTGGTAATTTTAGGGCTCTCACCAGAGCCCTTATTTGCAATTCCTTTATTTGGCGACATTACTGCGACGACATTAATTCTTATTGTATTAGCGGTTGCTGCTGTTGTTTATACCGCTATGTCGGGTTTATATGGTGTTGTGTACACCGACCTAATTCAATTTGCGCTCGCTATCATTGGTTCGATGGTTTTAGCTGTTATCGTTTATGTTGATTTGCAAGATCATGGAGGTATCGTAGCTGCAGTTGAAGCGTCACCTGGCTTTAATAGTGATACGTTAAAAATGATCCCTGATTTTGAGTGGGATCTAAAAACAGCCACTTTCTTAATTTTGGTTTGCATAGGTTGGTTAAACTATGCCCCAGGGTTTGGCTTTTTCCTTCAGCGAACATTAGCTGCGCGAAGCGAAAAAGATGCCATGCTGAGCTTGTACTGGTTTGCGTTTTGTCACTTAGTATTGAGAAGTTGGCCGTGGATCATTGTGGGTGTGGCGTCATTAGTGTATTTCCCAGCGATCGCCGATGCCGAACAATCTTATCCTATGATGATTGATGAGTTTTTACCTGTAGGTTTAAAAGGCATTATGGTGGCGTCGTTACTTGCTGCCTTCATGAGTACTTTAGATACGCAGCTAAACTGGGGGTCGTCATACTTGGTCAACGATGTTTACGAGCCTTATTTAGTGAAAGGACGTGAAAAAGCGCATTATATTAAAGTTGCACGCATCAGCATGCTAGCACTAACTCTGTTTGCTCTAATAGTCACGACTCAGCTGGAGAGTATTTTGGGAGCCTATGAGTATATTACCGTTATCATTATTCCGATTTCAGTTGTATTAATAGCTCGTTGGTATTGGTGGCGCATTAACGTTTGGTCAGAAATAAGTGCACTTTTATCTGCAGTAATTGTAGGTAATGCAATGATGTATATTTTACCTGATGAAGGCGATGCTAAATGGTTTGCTGTTCGTATGCTGATAACCACATGCGCAACTTTGGTTATTAGCTTAATTGTGACATTGCTTACAACGAGCAAAACACCCAGCCCGAAAACAATTGAATTTTATAGCCGCCTTAAGATTCACGGTAGAGGATGGAAAAAAGTTAGAGACATCACAGGTATAGAGCCAATAGCAGCTGGAATTAAAGATAATGCTATTGCCTGTGTCGCGAGTATTATCTTTATTTATTCCCTACTGCTTGGCATAGGTAACGCCCTGTTTGAAGATTGGTCTACCTTTGGTTATTACTTAATATTCATAATTGCATCTGGTTGGGTGGTAAAAATTAAGATGCCAAAAGTAATAGCTTCATTAAGGCAAGAAGTATAACAAAAGAGTTTTTTAGTTGTGTCGCAAGCCATGCAGTGCTCTTGTAAAGAGCATTTGCATGGCTTTTTTTTGTTTAAAAAATAGATTTTAAACACTTCAGCATACTGTTTATTTATAGCCATTTTATATCTGAAACGTAATTATTTTTAATGTCTTACAGATAAAACATAGAGAGAATAGTGATGTGTAACTTTGTAATTTATTTGTTAATTAAAAGCGGTTGTGTAGACTCATATTATAGCCTTTAATCATCAGTGGTTTAGAAATAATGAATAATAAACTCCTCAAAATCGTTCCAAGCATTGCTCTAGCTTTTGCTTCATTGAGCGCTTGCTCATCAGAGTTACCTAAAGAGGTAAGGTGGATGCAAGATGCCAAGTGGGGCATTAGCCATCATTATCTGGCAGGTGGGACGTTAGATAACGCTTGGTATCAAATTACCGATTATGATGAATGGAATAACTATGTAAATGGATTTGATGTTGACGCTTATGCACAAAAGGCAGAAAAACTAGGTTACAGGTATGTGATTTTTACCTTGACCCAAAATCGCGGTTATTTGTCTACAACCAGTGAGATATACGATTTACATTCACCTGCTTGTCCAAAGGTTGAGGTTGCTCCAGGTTGTAAAACTCAACTTAACTCGAATCAAGCTGATTACACCCCATCACGAGACCTTGTTTTGGATTTGGCGCTTGCACTTAAAGCAAAAGGCATCAAGCTAATTGCATATCTACCTTCTCATTTAGGAGATAGATGGACGGGCACAAAAGTGAAAGCGCCTTATCCAGATTGGTTTTTAAAAGGGTTTATTAGTGAGCGAGCAAAAAAATGGGGCGATAATATTGCTGGTTGGTGGTTTGATGGTTGGTACCAAGCTGATGAGTCAGAGCAAGAATTAGCTGCAAACAATGCTTACCCAGTTGCTGATAAGTTAGCTGAGTCAGTGCGAAGTGGTAATCCTAATGCTGTTATCACTATTAGTGATGGATTTGACTATAGCTTCATTCCAAATGACCCACAAAGTAACTACACCCAAGGTGAGCATAATGAGCTTCCGCCCATTCCTGAATCAGGCGAAGTGACAACAGCACTTGGCACCAAAGTGCAGTGGCATGGCTTTACATATACATCACTAGAAGACCCACTTTTTGGTGGTTGGGGTCAAGTAAAACGAAGCCTAAAATACAGCAATGAAGAAGTCGCCGAGCGGGTGAAAGCTATTTCGCAAGTCGGGGGGGTTACTACTTTAGATGTTGCGATTAATCCAAATGGCACTTGGTTAGTCGACCGCTTGGTGCAGATCCAAACAGTCGGTAATACAGTGGGTACAACGCAAGATACAACTTACTCAGGCCTTGAATTAGTCAACGATGATGATCCACGTATCCAATACAGTGAGAATGGGAACTGGCAATTTGTAAGCCAAACGAATACTGGAGAGTATAAGCAAGATATGCACATAACCGAAGTAAATGGAGCTTATTTTAGTTACCAGTTTACTGGCTCGAGTATTGTCTTTGCTACTTCAAAAGCTGCAAACCAAGGTGACGTAGAAGTGATCTTGGATGGTCAATCACAAGGGACGTATTCAATTTTTGACGGTAACAATTATCGACAAGTACAAAGCATTGTTTTTGAAAAGCATGACTTGGCAGCGGGGCCACATACTTTAACCGTTAAGAAAGTTTAGGGTGATGTTATGCCCGTTGATGTTGTGTTATCGAAAAAACCTGAAGAATATAAAGCCAAATCGCAATAGCGATACCTAAATCAAGGGTGGAGTGATGTCCCCCTTTTTATTCTAGAGCAAGCTTAGAGTCGTCCAAATTGTGCGTTTTTAAGCTTGCTTTTTCTTGTCTATATTGAGTTTACCTCTAAAAATCTGCTGCACCTTACATTTCCTTTTACCGTTTGCTAAAAATAATGCTATATTTGTGGTTCTTATAAAAAGTAATAAAATAATACAAATGAAAATCAATGATCAGGTTTCAATATGACATTACACACTAATAGCCCGCTAGTAGAGCAACGTGCCGACCCGTTTGTGCATAAGCACAGCGACGGCTTTTATTATTTTACCGGTTCTGTACCCACCTATGATCGCATTGAACTTCGTAAGTCTGCGACTTTAGAGGGCTTAAAAGACGCTGAGACCTTTGATATTTGGTTTAAACACGACAGCGGCCCAATGAGCCGACATATTTGGGCACCTGAAATTCATTACCTCGATGGTAAGTGGTATATCTATTTTGCAGCCAGCGAAGAACAAGATATCTGGGCACTACGCCCGTATGTACTTGAGTGTAAGGGTCAAGATCCACTAAATGACGAATGGGTTGAGCTTGGCATGATGCAAGCAGCTGACGGCGATGAAAAGTCGTTCACTGATTTCTCTTTAGATGCCACCATTTTTGAAAATAACGGTAAACGTTACTTTTGCTGGGCAGAGAAAACTGGTGGCCAATTTGCGGCATCAAATCTTTATTTAGCTGAAATGGAATCGCCAATTAAGCTAAAAACCGCACAGTTTATGCTAACAACCCCTGATTATGATTGGGAACGTGTCGACTTTTGGGTAAACGAAGGCCCAGCAGTGCTTAAAAATAACGGGAAAATCTTCATTGCTTTTTCTGCAAGCGCAACTGGTGCATGTTACTGCATGGGCTATATGGAAGCTGACGAAAACAGTGACTTGCTTGATCGTAATTCTTGGGCTAAAACACGTATGCCAGTGCTTGAAACAAGTGTTGAAAAGAAAATTTTCGGCCCTGGTCATAACTGTTTTACTGTTGCTGAAGATGGAGAAACACCACTGTGTGTTTACCATGCCCGTGACTATGAGCACGCAGTAGGTGAGCCAAGTGTGGTGCCAAAAACAGATACGCGTCCACTTGAAGAGATTGTAAAAGATCCGCTTTACGATCCAAACCGCCATGCTCGTGTTATGGAAGTAAAATACGACGAAAATGGCCGCCCGTTATTTGAATTGTATTAATTTACTGTAATGCAGATTAAAAGTATTAAGCCACCTATATAGGTGGCTTTTTAGCTTTAAAGCTTGGTTAAGCGGTGATGGCAGGGTACCAGTTTGCCAGCGTCACCCCAAATAAGCCGATTAAAAATACGACAGATATTAACGCCATCAAAGATGCAGTAGCGAGAGTGATAGATGTATGGGGAGTTTGCTCTGCATAGCGGACAAGCTCAGCGATTAAAAGAGGAACTAAATAAGAGCAAAGGCTTACGGCAATCACTGCTGGCCCTGTGAAGGTCGCGGTATCAACGCCTAAGGTGCCAAATACTAAAAACCATGCAAATATCAGTAATCTAAAAAACAACACACCATTAGCTGCAAGGTATAAGCGTATCGCCCAAGTTTTATGCGCGTTGAAGTCACGAGCCCGCGCAGTTTTAACCGCGAATATACTTGATACAATAACCACAAAGCCGCCAAACATCGTCAGTGCATGCATCAAGGTATTACCAACGGTGCCCCTTACTATCATTAAGTACATGCCCGCAAATGAAATACAGCAAGCTAAAACAACAAAGACACGGCCATTGTAACGATGAAATGTTCTGTATTTTGCTCGCAATTTTTCAATGAGCTGTAAGCTTCCACCAAGGATCATCACGACTGCAAATAATACATGCACTGCATACATTAAATTCCCTGTGGCATCATTAGCAACATAGGCGGTGTTATTAAGTCGGTTCCAACCTGACAGACCTGTAGTTAACCCTGTCATTCCATAACCAAGAATGAGGTAAATCACAAAGCAAGTTTGCGCCATTAGCAGGCTAATAAACCAAAGTTTTTTACTGTATTCGAGCGCTTTAAAAGGTGTGAGTTTGCTATTTTTGTTAAACATCATCAATTCCATTACATTTTTCTAATGCCGCTAATATAAAGGGCTAGAGCAAGATTTCTTCTCAAATTCGAAATTTGATCAATGAAATATTGTGTTTATTTATGAGAACTCACACAGGGTTTGACACATTCACTAACAAACTCTTTTTGCTATGTTGATTTTGAAAAAGTAAGATTACCTGATTGGTAAATAATTCATCAAACACCCAATTTAAGGTATGCCGAGTTATGCAAAATACTTCCCCTTATTACGTGCTCGTTTTTGTCTGTATGGGGCTAATGCTGCTAAATGGCATGAAAAAGGATAAGCAGCTCATTCATTATCTGTTTGCTGTATTTTGTGGCTCGCTTTGCATGGTTGGTGTGCAAAAAATCAGTGCACCAAGTATAGGTGTTTACAGCTATTTAATTGGCTTATTTACCTGTGCTACCTGTAATATGTCTTGGCTGATTTCACGTACTTTATTTCGTGAGCACAAACCTATTTCTACCGTACATATTGCAGTGGCAGGCGCGATTGCGGGGTTAATTATGTTCAACCAAACTTGGCATTATTTAGTAAGTATTGATGTGCAGGTTTTCCCTGATAGCCAATTTATGTGGCGATTAAAGCAAGGTATGGCCGAAATAACAGTGCTGCTATCTTCAAGTATTCTGGTGCTGTCTTTTTGGGAAGCATTACGAGGTTACAAAGATAAAACCGACACACAAAAGTTGCAGGCAAAAATTTTTGCTAGTTGCTACTTTTTAGCGGTATTTAATGCCAGCATTTTGCCTAAGTTTTTATTTAGTGAAAGCGAATTTCAACGCTTTGAGCCGCTTATAATTACCTCATCTGCGTTATTGATTGTACTTGCGATGCAGTTAGTGATGTTTTTGCAAAAACGTGCTCATAGTAGCGTGCCTGAATCAGTTGATACTGAAGTAGTGAACTCTGAAGATGTAAGCACAGCTCACAAACAAACTGAGTTGTCTGAAAATAAAGAGGTAGAGCCTAAGATTATCACGGGTATAGAAGCACTGATCAACAAGCAGCTTTACTTACAAAGTAATTTAAAAATCTCTGATTTTGCACAAGTATTAGCAGTACCTGAGTACAAGATTAGCCGCGCTATTCGCCATCATTTTAAAGCCACTAATTTTAATTTATTTATAAATCAGTACCGAGTTCAGTATGCACAAACGCTATTACTAAAAGATGAAGCAAGTCATTGGAGTATTCTCAGTATTGCATTGGAAAGTGGTTTTTCTTCGCTTGCTACCTTTAACCGTGTTTTTAAAAGCATTGTCGGGGTAAACCCTAATGAGTTTCGTAAGCAGAACAACTCATTAGTTGAACAACAAATCGTGGAGCTTACTGATTAGCGTTCACAGTGGTTTTTGAGTTAAATGCTCTGCAATGACCTCAAACATAGTTTGTACTTCTATAGGCTTGGCTATATAACCTTGCATCCCTGACTCTTTGGCTTTGGTGAGGTCGGCTTCCATGGTGTTGGCGGTCATGGCAATAATAGGGATATGGGCAAACTTTGGCTGCTCTTTAATTTTATTCGCTGCGGTATAACCATCCATTCTTGGCATTTGGCAGTCCATCAAAATACAATCGAATGTGTCTTTTTCGACAGCTTCAATGGCCGCAATACCATCTTCGGCAATATCAACAATAAAGCCATTTGAGCGCAATATTTGTGATGCAATTTGTTGGTTAAGCGGATTGTCTTCAACTAATAAAATTCTTGAACCAGCGAATTTTTTAAAACAGCTGGTATCAATTTTGTTTGTTTTCTTTTTCTCAATACCTAAGACGTGATCCAGTGATTTACATAAGTTAGCTTTGATAATTGGTTTTAATAAAATTTCATCAATATTTTTATCAAGCTTAGTTAAGCTACTTTTTACTTTTTGATTTTCAAATGAGGCAAGAAAAATTATTTTCTTAATATTGATAGTAAGCTGTTTTTTTAGGTTATTGAGAAGGGGGCTGTGTTCATCATTAAAAATATGCCAATCAAGGAAAATAAAGTCATAGTCTTGGCAGGGATCTATGTTTAATAGTTTGTCATCATGATAAGAAATACTATCAACTTTTATGCCCAACTTTTCGAGTAATTTAAAAAGGTGCCTTTCTTTTACATGGTCTTGTTCAATTATTAGCGCACTTTTGTTTTTGTAATCGTTTGTATTATAGTTACTTTTTACAGCCGACTTACCAAAAGATGCGGTGAAGCTAAAGCAGCTGCCAGCATTTAGCTGGCTATCAACGTGAATATTGCCACCCATTAATTCAACTATTTTTTTACTGATCACTAAGCCAAGGCCTGTACCTCCAAATTTTCTTGTTGTTGAAATATCAGCTTGAGAAAATGGCTTAAATATCGTCTTGACCTGCTCCTCAGTCATACCAATCCCTTGATCAGTGACTTTAAATTCAATTTGAATATTCTCATCAGTTTGCGATACACATAAGAGTGTTAACTTAACATTTTTATTATTTGAAAATTTAATTGCATTACTAAGTAGGTTTAACAGTACCTGATTTAACCTTAACGTATCGCCAATGAGGTATTCGGGAATATTATCATCAATATCAAATATGACCTCAATGTTATGTTTTTCAATCAAGCTACTGGCTAAGTTAGCCAAAGTGGATAAAAGGTCATTAATATTGAAATCATTACTTTCTAATTCTAATTTATTCGCTTCGACTTTTGAAAAGTCTAAAATATCGTTAATGATCCCTAGTAAAGACTTAGCTGATAATTGAATTTTCTCAATGTAATCATATTGTTTGTCAGTTAACTCAGTATCTAAGGCAAGGTAAGCCATGCCTAATATAGCATTCATCGGAGTGCGAATTTCGTGGCTCATATTAGCTAGAAACATTGATTTTGCATTATTTGCAGTATCAGCAGCTATTTTGGCTTTGTTTAAGTCATCAGTGCGCTGGGCAACCTCTTGCTCTAGTGTTTCGGCTGCTTTTTTTAGAGTCATATTCGCTTCATATAACTCCATTGACTTCTGCTCAAGAAGCGCTTCAGCCTCTATTCTAGCTCGGCGCTCTCGCTCTAATCGACGTTTAAAAAGGTTCTCATCCACGCTAGATTACTTTTGTTAGGGTAAAAATGGCCGATTGATAATCAGGTTCAATCTCACTTTTAACGGTCAATGTTTCATTAAAATGTTCGCATGCTCCTTCGATTAACCCCTCAGCTAAACAAGCAAAAGGGTTATATGAGCGATAGAACATTTGCATTTGTGTATCACTAATACGTTGTGTCCAAAAGCTTGGCAGCTCTGCATCACTGTATAGCTTCTTGACTTCGATATGAACGTGACGGTCAATAGTATCAAGGAAGTCAAAGGTGTTACTGACGTTTTTGAAAAAATGTGGGAATAATACAAAGAAGCGACCTAACAGGTACTTACCATAGGCATGTACAAGCTCATCAACAGGCTTATCAATATGTTTACTTAGTGAAGTGACTAGCATGATCAATTCTTTATTATCATAGTTGCCCACACTCGTATAAGCACCATCAGTGAACAGTGAGTTTTCTGTGATTATTTTATCCACTAGTTCATATGAGAACTCATGTTCAACCATATCTATAAATTCAGTAAAAATAATACCTTTCATGCGTAAATCTAACGATTCCTCATAATAAGAGTTTAGATGTAAAAATTAGATTTACAATTTCATATGAGTAAGGGGCATCGTACTTTATCCTTTATTGACAGATTATTAGCTGACTAACAAGCAAACAGGCAAAAGGGGATTATACTGGTAGTACTTAAGTTGTTCTTTTGTGGTTGGTGCACTGCTTTATGGTTATAGGAACGAGACTGAAAAAACGTTTACTTCTTGCTTTTACCTTTGCTTGCTTTGCTATTTTAGGTGCGCAGACCATTATTAGGCATTTTTGGATTTTGCCCTCTTTCGAGGCAATGGCTAAGCAAAACGACAAAATTGATATTCAACGAGTTCAATCACAACTACAACAAGAAATAGATGCTTTATCGAAAATGGTGTTCGACAGCTCGGCTTGGGACGTCATGTATAATGCAGCCAAAGAGCGCAATGCAGACTGGTTCAACAATGATTATATTATTGCAGATGCGCTTCAACGATTAGACGTTAATGGTTGGTATTTGTACGATACTGAAGCTGTAATTATTGCAGGAGGAAGCTTTGACAATGAGTACCAAGCCTATTCTCCAGTCATTCTTGAGACACCAAAACTACTGATAGATAATGATTTGATTGTTTTACCGAGTGATTTGAATAGTCAATCAGAGCCATTAATTTCTAAAGTTCACTTTATACAAATTGATAACAAGCCTGCATTAACTGTGTCTTATAATGTTACTAAGTCAGATGGATTGGGCGAACCGACCGGCTCTTTAATGTTGTGGAGTTTTATTGATGAAGCATTTATTGAGACTTTAACGCCCGGGCTTGCCGAGGATATTGGCTATCACGAAGGTGAGGAAGCACAACGTTACTCTGATTATTTAACCACAGTTTTTGGCAAAAAAAATACAGATTTTCAGCCGATCACTTACAATGATCAACTCTATATTGGTGTTGAAGATAAATATTCTAACCTTCTGTTTGTATTATCAATTCCTACCAGAGAACATACCTATGATAAAAATTTATTTGATAGTTCTTTGCTAACCGGATTAATGATATCTGGTTCTGTGTTTATATTGTTTTATCTTTACATTAATCAACAAGTTTTACGCCCCCTTAGTAAAGTGAAAGTGTCGGTATATTCGGCAATCAGTAACAACGATTTTAGTATCCGTGCTAATTACCATGGTGACAATGAATTACACCAGTTAGGACAAGGTATTAATGAACTGTTCGCATTAATTGAAACACAGCGCGCTGAACTGTTTGCGCGCCATGCAAAACTTGAGCAAATCAGTAATACAGATGCAATGACTTTACTGGCAAATCGTCGAGCATTGGATAAGCATTTAGAAGATCTTGCTAATGATCCGCAATGTGAAGAGACCGCAGTATCATTTATCGTAGCTGATGTTGATCACTTCAAACTCTATAACGACTATTATGGCCATGAACAGGGTGATAGAGCGTTGTGTAAAGTGGCCAAAGTTTTAATGACTATAGCAGCGCCCGAGGATTATTTTGTAGCTCGATATGGCGGCGAAGAATTTGTAATGGTGCTTAGTAACACCGATGCAAAGAGAGCGCTTGGTGTTGCTGAGACACTTCGTAAAGCGGTAGAGTCAGCAGCTATTGTGCATGAAGGACGAAGTGACGTTAAGTTTGTTACTTTATCGATAGGTGTTGCCAGTAAGGCTGCTAATGAGGCGTTTGATTCAGATAGCTTGTTTAAAATAGCGGATGACGCGCTTTATAAAGCGAAAAAGCAAAGCCGCAACTGCTGTGTTGCAGGGTGAAGCTCAGCTATTGCTTTATAGCTGAGCTTCACGCTTTAAATTGCAACTAAGCTGTGCTCTAGCATGGCTTTAATTTGCTTAACAATTTTAGCTTCTGTTTCTGGTTCAAATTGTTGAATACGTGGGGTATGAATATGCCCTGTAGGAATGTCTGAATTAAGCTCATCACGAAGACGAATACTGCGGTACGAAATCTCATTAGATAAGTAGCCGCCACCGCCACCTTTAACCGCAATCGCACCTTCTAACTCTTTAAGTGATTTTGGCTCAAATGCTTTTTCTAGAGTCACAACTTTATTATTGTCGTTGATTGGGAATGGCCCTTTGGCTTGTTGCATTTGCTTAACTGGTAAGCTAAAAGTCACAAACTCATTACCCGGAAGAGGGCGATCATTCAGGCTTGAAATTTTTGGTGCAGTGGCTGTACCGCCATAAACAATATTGGCGTTATCGGGCGCCGTTACACTGCGGCGTTTACCAGGAAAGCGTTCAAGATCAAAGTCTTTGCTGCCCATACTGATAGTGGCAATCATATCAACATTATTAAGTGCGTAATACGGCGCAAGTAATGACTCGATGATACCTTGGTCAAAGTCTTCGTAGCGTACTGGTACCATCACAGTATTGATCTCAGCACTAATGCCATTGTAATTAATAACTTGGCCATCAAGTAATAATGCCGCAACACCGGATGGGTTACTTTGATTAATATTTCGATCAAGTAAGAATGGATCAAAACCGGTAATTAAAATGCGTTTGTCGGTGTTTTTACTGTAATCAAGGTCGGTGCGGCCACGGCTGCCATTTTCAAGCATTGTTAATAATGCGGTTTGTTCACTGTCGGTGATTGCAAACTGTGGTTTAGCACTGCGAATAATCTTGCTTGAAAGTAAACGCGCCCAATACAGTTCACGGTCGTCGAAGCTATTGGTTTTAATGATACGTGCTTTGGCATCGCGCCATAATTGTTTAGCGTAATCATCAATAAGATCACTTGCTTGCTGATAGCTGGCGGCAGCTTGCCACTGTTTTTCAAATTGATTCACTTGATCAGAAAAAGCACTCAACACCTTTGGCATGGCTTTGCTGGCTTTTTCAATACGCAGTTCTTCAACGGTTAAATTGGCTGCAAATGCAGTAAATGACGAGGCGATTAAGCTGGTGGCAAGTAAAACTTTTTTCATGATTATCCTATTTAGTTACAGCACGTTTAGTAGGCTTGCGTTAACTATCCTATGGATAAATGCCGAGCGCAAATAAAATCGCTCAACACAGAATTTGAAAAATAATGAATTAAAGGAGATAGCGCTTTTGATCAAAGTTATTTCTCAAAGGAAGGGCTTTTAATGTTCGATATTAAATAATTAATTATCGTTTTTCGGTAATTTTAGTTTGTTTTTTAACTTATCTAGTGCCATAGTAGTTTTTTTACTAGAAGGATCGTGAAAATGAAATTTGGTTCTATTGCGGTGGTTTCGCTGATTGTGCTGTTATTAACTGGTTGTACGACAATTAAGGTTGAGGAGTCTCACTTTTTATACCCTGATAAAAAAATAACGATGCAGGAAATACAAAGTGTTAATGCCACCGCCAAAACACTGGAGATAACTTTAACTACCGATGAGGGTACTCGACTTAAGGGTACCCTTATTAAAGTTGCAGATGCTCGTGCCACGGTAATTTACTTCGGTGGTAACCAGTTTCGCGTTAGTGCCGCAGGTGGGGAACCTGCCAAGCTACTTTTACCTTTTCAAGTTAATATTTTAATGATGGATCATCGTGGTTATGGGCTTAGTTCTGGAGTACCTAGCGTAGCTAATCTGCAAGCTGATGCATTACAGGTATTTGATTATGTAAAAAGCAGATCAGACCTAAATACTTTGCCTGTGGTGATCCATGGTCATTCTTTAGGAAGTATGATTGCCGGTTATCTTGCCAGTCAGCGTAACGTTGATGCTCTGGTACTTGAAGGGAGTGTGACAAATGTTGAACAGATGACAGCAGCACGAATTCCGTGGTTTGCTAAACCGTTTGTTAGTGTTGAGTTTAGTGAAGGGATTAAACAAGTCGATAATTTAAAAGCGTTACAAGTTTATCAAGCACCGCTATTAATAATTACCGGTGAAAAAGACACTCAAACTCCACCTGAGTTAGCTAAGTCACTATATCAACATGCAAAATCTCAGCAAAAGCAGATTTACATTGCAAAAGGGAAGCACCATTCTAATGCGTTAACAGGTAAGCAGTTAGCGACTCATTATGAGCAACTTCTAAAACAAATAACACTGAGTAAATCGTCATGAAAAAAATTGTTTGGATGAGTTCGTTTATCCTAAGCCTGCTATTTTTTACGCTTATTAGCTTGTTAGTAACAAGCATTATTGTGCTTTTCAGTGACAGTAATGTTTTAAGTTTTACACAAAGTAATGGTGCGCATATGTGGATTGGTCTTGAAGTCAGCGGCTCTTGGCAAGGAGTAGCACAAACATTAAATGAGCATGGTTTTGATAGTGTTTTATGGCTTGGTCTTGTGCAATTGCTACCGTTTATTCTGATCAACATAATTTTGATTCGGTTATTTTTGCTTTACCGACGTGGATCCTTCTTCGCTATTGAAAATATACAATGTTTTAAATGGTTAGGTGGCGTATTATTGGCGCAATTTGCACTAGTTGTGTGCTACCCGTCACTACTTATAACTCTTCTTAACTTGGCAACAGGATCAGATATCGGAAGGGTCGTGGCTATACAAGATACTGATATTATAGGCTTAGTGATGGGATTAATTATTTATGTTATTGGTTGGATCATGGGTCAAGCGCAGCAGCTACAAAAAGAGCAAGAGTTAGTGATTTAATGGCGATTATTATTGATTTAGATGTAGTGTTAGCTAAGCGAAAAATGAAGTCTGCAGAATTAGCTGAAGCGATAGGTATTACGCCACAAAACTTATCAGTTCTTAGAGCTGGACGAGCTAAAGCTGTGCGCTTTACGACCTTAGATGCAATTTGTAAGCACTTAGGTTGTCAGCCTGGTGATATTTTGCGTTTTGAGGATGACTAACGCAAAATGAGCTTTGTTTGTTTTGTTTGAGAGTCTTTCAGTAATCTGCGGTATTTTGCCGGGGTAATGTGCATTATGGCTTTAAATTCTTTGATTAAATGAGGCTGATCGGTAAAGCCACACTCAAGTGCAATATCTGCAAAGCTCATTTCGGGGTTATCTTTAATCGCTTGTTTAGCAAGTTTTACCCGGTATATTCGCTCAAAATACTTAGGGGTGACACCGCATTGATCCTTTACTTGCCTTTCAAGCTGGCGTTGACTGAGAGGGGCAAGTTGATAAGCGGTTTCAAGTGGTGTTAACTCAATAAGGTTACGGATTAAGTGTTTTGAGTGTTTGTTACTTCGGTTAATGTTTTTATTATTAGTAAAGTGGCGACTAATAAGCGCAACAAACGCTGCTAAGCTGGCGTTATCTTGCAGGCCTTCAGCTATGGCGCACAGTGAAGGCGTAGCAATCAGCGGATGGTCGTTTCTTTTTAGCTCTGGCAATACGGTTGGATTAAAGCGAATACCACAAAATTGAGCACCTTTAGAAAAGCTGAGCTTAGAAGCATGAGTTGAGGTTTGTTGAAATGCATAGGGATGCGCAAGAGATTCATCATCCAATAAAACTTCACCTGTAACGGGAAAAATAACCCCAGTTGCACCATCACAAGCCAGCCATTGTTCACCTGCTAAGTGTGCTTTGGCATACCATATAGCCTGTATACTCTCGGCAAGATTGCCCTCTGGGGTTTTTAGTTCTAGCGTTAAATGGTTATTCATTAAACTCCACAGTAGGCTTAAATATCTTCACTACACGATTCCAACTATTAATCGCGTTAATAGCGATGGTGAGTGCAACCAAGCCTGGCTCTGTAAATTGATTTTCTAGGGTCTGGTAGAAAGTATCATCAATGGTGTGTGCTTGTGTCAATTTTTCACACAATTCTAAGGCTAGTCGCTCGTGCTGTGAGTAAATTGGCATGTCTTGCCAAGCACTTAAAGCAATAATACGGTTGTTAGTTACACCGTACTCTCTGGCTTGTTTGGTATGCATAGCAATGCAATACGCGCATTGATTTAGCTGGGATACTCTTAATTTCACTAGCTCCCAAGTCGTTAAGCCGAAAGTTGCCTCGGCTGCTTGTTTAATTAACTGTTCTTGATCAATTAGATGTTTTGTTAATTGAGGTTGTAAAGCAAAATAATTGGCTCGGTTCATGGTGATTCCTAAGCTGTTTGAAGAGCAATAAGTGTAACGATGGCAATAGGCGAAATATTGCAAAAAAACGACATTTATGGTGGCAAATTTACGCACTGGTTCGCACCTTATTTTTAATCCTGCTATGCTACGCCCATTAGCAATCACTGAGTATTTGAGATGATTAACGATAACGATGTAATTGAAACATTAGACGAATTAGAAACGTTTTTACGCCTAGTTGAAAATGGCGGTTTAGGACTTGAGAATGTAACCGGTGTAGCCCTTGCAACCAACAATAGTGATGGCCGCCCATTTATCGCGGTACTTGATGATAAACATCAACTTTTACTTGGCCGTTACGTAAGCAATGATGTGTATGAAAACGGTAAAGATATGGTGCGTTACGGCACTAAAAAACCGCACTAATTAGCAAAGGCTTAATACTAAAAACGGGGCTAGTAGGCCCCATTTTTATTGGTACTCGGCAAGTTCTCTATGAATGCTCATTACCAATTCTCTAGGAATACATAATTGATTAGCCAGCGTATCTAAGTAGTGTTTAGAGATTGCTTGGCTTAAATCAATTGCGCTGGCACTGGCTGCATAGACTTCAATACCCATTTGTGCGTTTGGCACAGCGGCAACTAATTCTGATAGTTGCATTGGTTTTCTTAGCTCATCGAACAGCATGGCCTTTTCTTGCACAGACAATTGCATTGTTTCTACTTGTGCGAAAATTTTTTGTCTTTCCGTTTCATCAATGTGGCCATCAGCATAGGCGGCTGCAATCATAGCGCGCATGAGTAATAATTGCCCATCACTGTGATTATCGTCGATTGCATCAGTAAATGACTGCTCAGGCAGCGTAGCGGGGGTAAAATCAAAACCACGTGAACTCGTTTGCTGAACTGGAGCCGCTTTTTGTTCTGAGTATTGTTTATAGGCTTTCCAAGCAAGGCCACCAACAGCAGCAAGCGCACCATATTTTACGGCTTTTTTACTGCTCTTTTTAGTTTTTCCGCCCATTAAGCTCGTTAGTCCGCCGCTAGCAACACCTCCTAAAAAACCACTCAGCGCACCTGATTTATTTAAATTACCCACTAATTTTTGTAAGTCTTTCATTGTTCTCTCCTTGCATGTGTTTTCTCAGGTTAGGTGATTCGCGCCGAAAAGAAAATGTGAGAAGTGTTACAAAAAACAACAATGAATGAACCTACAGCTGATTTAACTGGGTTTTTAGTCTTAAAACGGAGTTAAATACAAACGTGTTAATTATGCTTTTCATTTTTTATTTTATGATAATCGTAAAATAAAGTTTGACAATCATAAATCCATTGCGTACTTTTTAGGCTATGAAAATACGAATCAACCTAGATATAGAATTGGCAAAGAACAAAATGCAGCTGAAGGAGCTATCTCAGCGCATTGGTATTTCTATGACCAATTTATCATTACTAAAAAACGGAAAAGTGAAAGCGATCCGCTTTAGTACCCTTGAAGCTATTTGTGAAGAGCTTAATTGCCAACCCGGCGATATTTTGGTGTACGAACGCGATAGCGAATAACTTTACAACGAAACAGGATTTTGGAGGGCGTATGCTCAACCGTGACTATTTACTACCCGGCATAGCAGCGGGGTTACTTGCCATAATTTTTCCTATGTACTGGATTTCAGTATTTGGCGAAACACTTGATGGCTTAGGCGAAGCGCTTAAGCTCGATTTGCAAAGCTTAAACTTTTCAGACCTTGTGTTTGTACTCATTGGTGCACTTGAAATCTATGTGTACCTGAGTTTACGCAAGGCACTAAAAGATATGTTTGATGTTGAAGGCGTTCGCATCTTGTTATGTGTGTTAGCCGTGCTGGTATTGGCTTTTCATGCCACTGTGTTATGCGATGTTTATCTTGCCGTTGCTGGCGAAAAAGCATCGAGCGATGTGGTTGAAAGTATTTCAATTATTGCCATGGTGGTCTCGGCTGGGAGTTTAGGCTTGTATGCGCTAGTGGGGTTGATCACCGCTGCGTTATTACTAACAAAACGCCATGGAATGTCGTCGTTGCTAACGGTGTTTTCTATTCTACTGTTACTGATGTGTATCTTACAGCTAACGGTTATTTTTGCTTATTTGAATGTGTTCTTATTCCCAGCAGCATTATTAATTTTAATGGTGTTCTTTATCAGAAAACCTGAACAAATCGAAGTAGTTTAAGGTCGCTTTGTAATACAAGGTATAGAGTATGAGCTGGTTTAAAACAATTTTGTTAACACTGTTTTTGTCATCTGTTTGGGCTGCAATCTGTGTGTATGGTGGTGTTAGTGGTTGGTTTTTAAAACCCATCGCCGAAACGGGCAACACTGAGCAATTTATTGCCAACAGTCAGGCGCTGATTGCCAACAAACACGCAAACATAGCTTATGTTTTGATTGAAAATGGCCAAGTGGTTTTTCAAGATTACTCTAAAAGCAAAGATGAAATAACCGCCAATACTCTGTTCCCAGTGGCATCACTCAGTAAATTTATTACTGCCTATGGCGTGATGAGTCTGGCAGAGCAGCAGCAAATCCGTTTAGATCACGCGATTAATGAGCAACTGACGGGTTGGCAGTTACCTGAATCAGAGTTTGATAATCAACCAGTTAGCATTGCACATCTGTTATCGCATACTGCGGGACTTGGTGATGGTTTAGGCTTTGCTGATATTGAGCTAAATGAAACCGTACCAAGCTTGCTTGAGTCGCTAAACAAGCCGCTATCATCAACGGGTGTGCGTGAAATTAAAGTCACCAAGCCTGTGGGCGATTTTCAGTATTCTGGGGGCGGCTATTTGATGCTAGAGCTGCTGGTAGAAGAGAAAACCAATCAACGCTTTGCAACTTGGATGAATGATAACGTCTTTAAGTCAGTTAACATGACTGATGCCAGTTACGATGTACTTAGCGAGTTAGATAGCATCGCACCTGCTTATGATAATAGCGGGCAAGCTGCTGGGCATTTTCAATACGCATCGGCAGCGGCAACAGGTTTACTGGCAAGTAGCCATGATTTAATCGCTTTAGTTAACGCATTAACATCACCTCAAAAAGGACAGTTAAGCTCACAAATGATTAGCACTATGCGAGCGCCTTTGGCTATTAGCTTAGGCGCACCAATTTGGGGGCTTGGTACCATGCTTTATGCACCAACAGCATCGGGAGATTTTGTGTTTGGTCATGATGGCGCGAATGAGCCAGCAATAAATAGCACACTTCGCATCAACCCAGATAACAATGATGCAATCATCGTACTTAGCAGCGGTGGTGAACATATTGCATCAAAACTCGGGTATGAATGGACGCTTTGGCAAACCGGTTACCCCGACTTTTTAGCGTTTGATGTTGCCCTGCAAAGCGCTTTTGTACCTTGCTTAATAGGCCTTGTCATCATCTTCATAGGTATGATTATTGTGCGTTTCAAAAAAGCGAAATAAGTAAATGATGTAAGGTCTTAATTATTTTCTACTTTACCTTTTAATTCGTTGCATTGTCATTGTTCATTAACGTGAACAGCTATAGTATTTGTTTTAAATTGATTTATCAGGGTAGGGCAAATGTTACGTTTTTTTTCTATAGACCAAGGTGTGATCACAGAAACTGAGCCAGCTGCAGATACGCCTCTTGTTACTTCTATTAAAAATGCCCACTGGATTGACACCATAAATCCGACTGAAGAAGAGCGACAAGCGCTGGCAAGCACGCTTAATATCACCTTACCCGGTGCTGATGATGTTGAAGAAATCGAGGCATCTTCCCGTTGTTTTATCGACCACGAAGGCCTACATGTGCATGCGCTTTTTATGTCACCAAATGAAGGGCGCTTTAATACGGTGACCGTGGCTTGTTTGTTAAAAGACAACTGTTTGCTGACAATCCGCGATGATGAATTAGCCGATTTTCGTTTATTACGACTTCGCGCTCGTAAAGGGCAAGTGGCGTGTGATAATCCCAAGCAACTTTTAGTGACTCTGTTTGACCAAAAAGTCGAAAACCACGCTGATATGCTTGAAGATATGCATCACCAGTTAGAAAAACTCAGTGCCTATGTACTTGAAGAGGACGACTCAGATTTAGAAGAAGCCGTCAGCCGGATCTCGCGCCTTGAAGATAACAACGGTAAGGTGCGATTATGTTTGATGGATACGCGCCGAAATATTTCGTTTTTACTGCGTCATTTAGGTGCACCAACTGAAGACCGCGAGTCACTACGTGAAATTGTACTCGATATTGATACCCTAATGTCTCACTGTACATTTTTGTTTGATAAGGTGAATTTCTTAATGGACTCGACTCAGGGTTTTATTAATATCGAACAAAACCAAATTATTAAAACCTTCTCAATTGCCTCTGTGGTGTTTTTACCTCCGACCGTCGTTGCCAGTATTTATGGCATGAATTTTAATAGCATGCCTGAGCTGCAATGGGCATGGGGTTACCCGTTTGCGATTGGCATCATGTTGTTGTCTGGCTTTGCACCTTATTTGTTCTTTAAACATAAAGGTTGGCTGTAGCAAAGCATAAAAAAGCCCAGCAAATGCTGGGCAAGGGGTCTTCGGATAGACTTTGCGGTTTTAGCCTTTCAATTCGCCAGTAGACGATTCGATATGCGCACGAACAAACCATTGGAATTGTTCTAGATCAGCCAGTTGACCGGTGATCATATCTTCAGAAACTGGGTCTAACTCAGCAAGCTTTTCGATAGCTGCACGGTGATCTTTATTAACGCCGTTATACACTTTATCAAGCGCTGTTAGATGGTCAGTGACTAAACCTTTACCAATTGAGTAGTCTTGCCAAGTACGACGATCTACAATTGATTGCGGTGTGCCAACAGGTACGCCGCCCATGGTTGCAATTCGCTCTGCAATCGTATCAGTCATCTCTTGCACTGCGCTTACTTGTGGGTCTAGCATTTCGTGTACACCAATGAAGTTAGGACCAACAACATTCCAGTGAATGTGTTTTAAAGTGAGGTGTAAATCGATTAAAGCGACCATACGCTGGTCTAAAATTGCAATCGTGTCAGCTGCAGCTTGGTCTTTAACACCGGGTGCTGTAAATTCTGCGATTTTTGATGATGAATTACTCATTACTCCTCCGAGATTATCTATAAATTTCCTTTCGCTTTTAGTTTAAAAGCGCGCTTGATTAGGTAGAAGCAAACGTTGTGCCTAAAATGGAATTTTGTTAACTAGTTGAATTTATAGGGTTAATTTTATTTTGTTTTGAGGTGGAGTGGTTGTGATGAGGTATGAGTATGAAAACTCTGCACACCTTCTGTAAAAAATTCAGTGTGCAGATACAAATTTACGACTTAAGAAAGTAATGCCGCCGCTAAACGAACAAAGTCAGATGAGGTTAGAATTCCCACTAAGTTGTTATCTTTATCAACCACAGGCATGCAGCCATGACGATTTTCAACAAAAAACTTAGCAACTTCGTGTAGCGGCTGCTCTGGCGAGATACTGGTAAAATCAGTGGCCATAATATCAACCACTTTAGTTTGCTTTTCTTTGCGTTCAAGGGCGCTGGCGCTGTAATTCGCCATGATATTCATTACCTGAGCAATCATGATTTTTTGCGTTAACATGCCAACTAAACCACCGTGCTCATTGATCACTGGAATATGGCGGACATTTTTCTCTTTCATTAGATTATGCGCGTCATGCAGGGTATTTTGCGCGCTAATGGCGAATGGGTCTGGCGTCATCAAATCACTAACTAGGTGTGTCATGGCTAAATCCTTACAATTAATCAAGCTGTGGTAAGTCTAGCGCTTATCGACTTATTTGCACTTTAGTGAGATCAAAGTTTTAGTGATTAACTGTGCATGTACCTGCATTACTTTGCTGACAATAATGAAAGTCTAGGTAATAGTGAGACTTGGCTGGTCGCTCACCTTTTGTTAGGTATTGATACATCAATTCGGCAGACAGGCGTCCCATTTCAAATGGATTTTGACCAATATTAGCCGATGATAATCCTTGTTTTAATACTTCTAATTGCATTTGTTCTGTATCGGCAGAAACAATGACCACCTCTTTACTGGCAATACGTTGTTTCTGTTTAGCAATCACTTTTGCGTAGTTAGGATTAAATTGGGCAAAACCTGCTACAGCTAAAAATAGTGGTGGGTTTTCAATATTAAGTAGTTTGTCGAGCTGACCCAGTGATACTTCACGTTTTCCTAAACTATATAAAGGGCAGCGGTCAAATTCACTCCAGCCATTTTCACCAGTTAAGCGTTTATCTTTTTGCCCTGATAACGCATAACGAACACCTTCAATGCGTTTGTTTAAATTAGGTGTTGTGGAATGTCCGGATTGAATACAGACTTGGTTAACTTCTTTGTCAGTGAATTTTTTTAGTTCGTTCCCCAAGGCCACACCATAATCAAAATTATTAGTACCCACATAGGCTAAACGATACTGCTGATCATCTTCGAGCAAATCAGAGTCAAAGGTAATTACAGGAATATTATTGTCTTTAAGCTTTTTTAAAGCGCGTTCAACAAGGTAATTAGAGTCTGTAGTAGCGATTAATAAACCACTAATGTTGTTTCTGCGCACGAGGTCGGTGATCACTAATACTTGTGTGCGAATATCTTGAAAGTCTTTAGGGCCATCGTAAATACATTCAAAATCGAGATGCTGTTTTGCAAATTGCTCACACCCTTTAAAGGCTTGCTGATAGAAGCTATCGTTTTTGGTTTTACCCACAACAGCCACCACATATTTAGCCTGAATTGGCAGGGCAAAAAGCCAAAAACTGGCGCACAAAAACACCCAGTTTAATTTGAAATTTAATAATACTTTTAAAGACATAGCACTACATATTGCAATTTAAGTATAAGCACGCACTAATTATAGTGGTAGAGTTTGAATTTACAAGATTAATACAAAAGCATTTACCAATTTGGTCTATTTGGTTCTTTGTTCTGGTTTTGGGTGTTGATTTCGACTCGATTACGGCCATTATTTTTCGCTTCATAAACCGCTTTGTCTGCGCGATTCACTAAGCTTTCAAAGCTGTCATTTACTTGCCAGTTAGTTAATCCAAAACTAGCGGTAACCGATATACGATGCTTTTGAAAAGCTATTTGACTGGCTTCAATGGTTTTACGAAGGCTGTCTAAAAATTGTCTCGCTGAGCTGATGTCGGCTGCAAAGAATAGCAGTAAGAATTCTTCACCACCAAGGCGGCAACATAAGTCTTCTTTTTTTAAATGGTGTTTCATTAAATCAGAGAACACTTCGAGTACTAGATCACCGCCATCGTGACCGTATCTATCATTAATTTGCTTGAAGTAATCAATATCAACAACGCAGGCATAAAGGCTAGAAGTTTGGTTCGGGCTGAATAATTGCTGTTGTTCGATAATAAATTGCAGTCCGCGGCGGTTATAAAGTCCGGTAAGCGGATCCTTTAAAGACAGCTCCAAATAACGTTTCTTTTCGTCAACTAATAGTGTCGTGATGAGTCCAAGACCTGTCATAACAAATACGGTTGCATGGGCAATTACAGTAAGTGAATAAAGGGTTGCTAAGTTGTGCTCATGGGTAATGATACTCAGTTGTGAAATGGGCACTAACAGTAAGATACATTGCGCCATCGACAACACAGTATTGCCTATATTTTTCTCACATACAGCACGCTTTGTTGTGTAGTAAATCAGTGCAGGTAGCACGCTTAACGTATAACAAGCTTCGACTAAGGCCAGTTGGTTAATATTTTGAGTAAGGATGGCAAATACAGAAAAAATAGCCCCATGAGCAATAATTATCTTATTAAATCGACAGGGTTCGTCGTGATTATAAATAGATAATTGCAGCAATGTCATGGAGATCATATAAATCACCACACCAGAGCGAAAGCTCGGCGCAAGGTTGAATAGATCTTGGATCCAAAGCCATGCAAAGCCAATTACACCAAGGTAAAAGAATAGATTAAATAGGTAAATTGAGCGGTTATTAAAACTACTGCGCATCAGGCGCGTAGCTATAATGGAGCAGGTTACTACCGTAATAAGTAAGAAGACGAAAAAGCCGTGGTAAAAGTAATTCTCTACGTTACTAGCCATGAATCGCACTGAAAAGATCTAGATAAATAAATCTTAGCACAGGGTAAATTTCTCATCTTAAAATCTTAAAATACGACTGCCAAAGGCTATGTACGTAATACTTCCTAGCAAATCTTGCTCATTTAAAACAAACTAAACATCACTGAAGCGATTAATAGTATTGCCATTAAGTAGTTAAATGCTTTTAAGCGCTTTGGGCTGGCAAGCCAGTGTTGAAGCTTTTCGCCAAGTAGAGTCCACGAGCTGACGCATGGCAGGTTAATTAAACCAAATACGAGGCTTACTACTAACACAGAGGTGAGGTTTTTGTCTGGGGCATACAAGCTTACTGCGCTTAATGCCATTGCCCATGCTTTTGGGTTCACCCATTGAAAAAGTGCAGCCTGAATAAAGGTAAACGGCTTACTTTCACTATTGGCTTTTTGTTGAGCGCTACTTGTGGCAATTTTAAACGCCAGATAGAGTAAGTAAGCAATACAAAACACTTTTAATATCAAGTAGCTTGGTGGAAATAAATCAAATAGTTGCATGATGCCAAGGCCCACTAGAACCAGCATCAACATAAAGCCAAGCGTCACGCCAAGTAAGTGTGGTGTGGTTCTTTTAAAGCCAAAGTTGGCACCTGAGCTCATCAACATTAAGTTATTCGGTCCAGGAGTAATTGATGACACCAAGGCAAATAACGCCAGGGCTGTTAAAATTTCAAAACTCATTGCTATCTCTCCACTTTAATTTTATGCAATTATAAGTTGAATTAAGCGCAATTTTTGCGCTTAATGTTGTTATATGTATTCAGAGTTCACAACATAAAATGAAAAAAGATAAAATTAACGACAGAATATTGCATGAGCTTAAACGCAATGGTCGAATTGCCAATGCGGAGCTGGCAGATAAAGTGGGTTTATCGCCATCGGCATGCCTTCGTAGAGTGCAAGAATTAGAAAAACTTGGGGTTATTGCGGGGTATCGGGCGGTTATTGATAATCAGGCTGTGGGTCTAGGATTTATCGCTTATGTTGGGGTTGGTTTAAATGAGCACTCAACGGTATCTCAGCGAGCATTCGAGCAAGCCCTTGAGTTTATTGATGAAGTAAAAGAGTGCCACAATGTAACTGGCTCGTTTGAATATTTGCTGAGAGTCGAGACGGCAGATCTTAAGTCTTATAAAGCGTTTCATGCTGATGTGATCGGCTCTATCCCACAAGTACGCACCATTACAACTCATGTAGTAATGGAATCACCCAAAGATGAACGTGCATAACGACAGAGTTTAAGCTTTTTAGTTGTTATTACTGATTTATAAAAACACATAGGCAGCAATAAGCAGATACATAGCCATGTCTCAGTTACTGAATTTGCATCAAAACGTTAGCCGTCATTGGGACTACCATGTCGCCATCTTCAACTTTTATACGTAAGTTTTCAAAACGTGTGTTAAATGCAAGCGCCGTCTAGAAAGCACGTTTTACGAAAACTCTAAATCAATATTTTTTAATGCTGCACGGGTTCAATCACTAAAATCAAGCTTTATGACAATTTCGTGAAGATTGTGATAATGTAACTTTTTATCGTTTCTTTGCTTTATAATGCCATTTTATTTGTATGATAAACTTGGGTTTAGCTTGGAGTTAGTATGGTTTCACGTCGAGATTTTTTAGTAGGGGCGGGCACGTTAGCTTTTTTAGGATTATCAAAAAGTGCCATAGGAAAGGTGTCATTAGGTGATTTAAAAACAACGGCTGTCGGCTTTGGCCCGTTAATTCCTGATCCAGATAAATTGCTCGACTTACCTGAGGGCTTTAGTTATCAAGTAGTTTCAAGCCTAGGTGAGAAAATGTCTGATGGCTTTACTGTACCCGATAAAGCCGATGGCATGGGCTGTCTAGCGCTTGGTAATGACCGTGTTGCATTAGTGCGAAACCATGAGCTAAAGCCAAAAGACTTAGCGAAAGCTGAAGCAAGTATTGCCAATCATAAAACACCTCTGGCTTTTGATACTAACAGTGACGGTGTGGCGTTACCGGGTGGCACAAGTCATATCATTTATAACCTAAAAACCCATCAAAAAGAGCAAGAATACTTGTCATTGGTCGGCACTATTCGTAACTGTTCTGGCGGTATCACGCCTTGGGGCACCTGGCTTACGTGCGAAGAAACCACCGATACTAAAGCTGATGGATTTAACCAAGATCATGGTTATATTTTTGAAGTACCCGCAAATAGCAAAGGCTTAATTAAACCTGAGCCATTAAAAGCCATGGGTCGATTTAACCACGAAGCGGCTGCCGTTGATCCGCGCACAGGCATTGTTTATTTAACAGAAGACAAAGGTGATAGCGTCTTTTATCGCTTTATTCCAAATGAATATGGCAAGCTGCATAAAGGCGGGCAACTACAGGCTATGGTGGTAAAAGGTAAGCCACAATTCGATAGCCGTAACTGGAACAATAAAGCCATGAGGCTACATCAAGAGCTTGAGGTTGAGTGGGTAAATCTAGATAACCCAGAAAGCCCGAAAGACGACTTACGATTACGTGGATACAAGCAAGGCGCGGCACTGTTTGCTCGCGGTGAAGGTATTCATTGGGGTGATAAAGAGCTTTATTTTTGCTGTACCAATGGTGGTAAAAAACAACTTGGTCAGGTTATGAAATATCAACCATCAGAATTTGAAGGCACCGATAAAGAAGCACAGCAACCCGGTAAAATCTCGTTGTTTGTAGAAAGTACCAGCAAAACCCTCTACAACTTTGGCGATAACTTAACCGTGTCACCTAATGGGCATTTAATTGTCTGTGAAGACCAATACACCGATGTGGTTGATAACCATCTTCGTGGTGTTACACCTCAAGGCCAAGTTTATAATTTTGCCCGTTTGGTTGCGCAAACCGAGCTGGCAGGTGCCTGTTTTTCACCGGATGGAAGCACCTTGTTTGTAAATGTTTACTCACCTTCTAAAACCCTAGCTATAACAGGCCCATGGCACCAGTTTAGTGTTTAATTCTGTAGGCACTCTTTTATGAGTGCCTCAATTTACTGGAAGCTGATAATATAATTGGACCGCATAGCCATGAATTCTAATTATTCTTACAGTTCACTTTATTAGCATGCTTGGCAATCCATTTAGTCATTTTTTTCATTAAAGCGGGTGGAAAATCATGGCCCATTCCGGGCACAACTTTTAACTTACTGCGCTTTATTAACAGAGCGGTGTTGATGCCCGCAGACAGTGGCATAACAGGATCAGCACTGCCGTGGATCACTAACGTGGGGGCTTTAATCTTCTTTAAAAGTTGCTCACGATAGGGCGTTGCGGCAATGGCTGCAAGCTGACGTTTAAAGCCTGTTTGATTTGTGTGGGCCCGCTCAACATAGCGTTCTGCGTTGGCGTATAAAGCGTGTTCATCTTGTGGGTAGGCTGGGCTGCCAATGAGTTGGTTGAGCTTAACATTGTAATCAATCGCGGCTTCTTTATTACTGCTTCGAGGGCGTATTTTAGCGAGCTTTACTAATAGGTTTATGTTTGAACCCGAAAACGATAACGGCGAGCTACTTGACATAATTGAAGTTAAGCTCAGCACGCGCTTTTTATACTTTGCCGCGGTAATTTGCGCAATCATGCCACCCATCGACGCCCCCACTAAGTGCGCTTTTTTGATAGCCAGTGCATCCATTAATTCTTTTACATCGCGAGCCATGTCATCGAGCGAATAGGGCAGTTTTGCACGAATGGGTAATCGGCGGCTAAGCCAATGTTTTACAAGACTCGGCTTGCCTAACTCATCTAACGATGAAGATAGCCCTGCATCACGATTATCAAAACGAATAACCCGAAAACCTTTTTCGACTAAGCCAAAATAAAGCGACTCTGGCCAAACGGTAAATTGAGCACCTAAGCCAATAATCAAGATGATCACAGGCGCGTTTTCATCGCCTTCATCTTGATAACTAATACTGATACCGCTGGCTGTAAGGATATGTTCCATAGACTGACAAATAAGCTTACGCAGGTATCATCAGCTTAGTGTGTGAAGTTGGCAGTTTAGTGACAGCAAGAAAAATAGACAGCACATGACTGCATGCTGTCTATTTTCAGGGAGTTTTCTTAGAAGTAAGCGGTAACGCCAATCCAGAAGTTACGGCCTTTATCTTTAACGTTGTAGTCGTCTGTGAATGTGACTTCACTAATTACACCGCGACCTGTTAGGTACTCATACTCACCATCGCCATTTAGGTCGGTATAGCTTGTGCTATACGAGGTGAAATCTTCGTCTAATAGGTTGTTTACACGGGCATTGATTTGCACGTACTCATTTACATAAAACTGCGCACCTAAATTAAGTAGGTTGTAGTTTTTGTAGTACAGCGCTTTGTCGTGCACGTTATCCCAACCGCGGTAACGGTCTGAACGATATACACCTTGTAGGTATAGGTTCATAAAGTCAGTCGCTTCCCAGTTTAGGGTAAGGTTTGCCATGTGCTCAGCGGAGTTCGTTAGTGGCTGACCTTGTTCAGGGCCGCTCTTTTGTTCGCTATCAGTCCAGGTGTAGTTACCGTTAACAGACACTGTTTTGCTGATAGTATATTGGCCTGCAATTTCAACACCTTGTAGGTCTACTTCGTCGATATTGATTTTTTGGCTATAGCTATCGTAGCCAAGTTGATCGTACTGACCTAAGTTCACACAAGGGCGTACATCGTTAGTTTGCTCACAGCTTAAAATAGTGTCGCCGCTGGCAATTTTGTCTTCAAACTTGGTGTTGTAGTAAGTCACATTGATGTTGTGATCGCCATCAAGCGAAGTCCAGTAAAGTGCAACTTCTGAGTTCACACTGGTTTCTGGTTCTAAATCTGGGTTACCCGCAAATGGGCTTGTGCCCTGACCACCAAATCCGGTGATACCGTCGTAAAGATCAGTGGTTTGCGGCGTTTTATAACCTGTACTTACGCCCCCTTTTAAGGTCCAAGTGTCAGAGAGGTTATATACACCGTAAACGCGCGGTGATACTTGGCTACCAAATACATCATGATCATCGTAACGAGCGCCTAATGTGAAGGTAAAGTTGTCGGTTGCCATCCAGTTATCTTCGGCAAAGATTGAGTACATGTTTTGCTCTTGTACTTTACCTGCTTGGTCACTTTCAAGACCAAATACACCGTCTTTTAACTCGCCATCAATTAATTGACCACCAATTGCTAGATTATGGCTACCAAAGCTGCCTGTGATAGGAATATCAAAGCGTAAGTCATAGGTATACTGGCTGCTTTCTAGTGGGCGTGCAGGGCGTGGTAGGAAAGTTTCTTCGGCTAAGTCTTTACGTGCTTGCTCGTCCATTCCTTCATATTCGCCAGTACCATCGTACATAGCTTGCAGCTCTAAGCGCTCGCTTACACTCAGTGGTAAAGTACGGCCATTATTTTGTGTATCAACATAAGAAACCGAGGCCTTCAGCGTTGCCCAATCAAGCTCGCCATCGTAGCTGAATGACCACCATTCACGATCAAACTCTTGGTCTGCTGCATAACCTGCACGCGGGTTTACTTGGCCGCGGCGGTCTTGCCAAATTGATTCAATATTATCTTTAGTGCCAAGAGGGTAAGTAATGGTGCCTGATTCAATGTCGTAGCTTGGCGTGTTGTCGTACACTTGGCTTGAATTATCATAATCAAAACGTAAATGATGAGACTCAAACGGGGTATAAGTTAGAGTAAAACCATACTGCTCGTTGGTGTTATCAACGGTACGACCGCCACTACCAAAACCTAATGAACGAGTATGAACAACACCATTTGGATCGGTTGCTGGTTCAAATGTTGGCGATGATGCTTGTTGCTCGTAAACACTGCCGCGTACACCTAAGCTTAATACGTCTTTGATAAGCGGGCCCATCACACTAAAGTCAGTGGTAATGTCATCACCAAAATCATCGTTTTGTTGTAATGAACGACTAAATGAAACAGCACCGCTCCAGCTATCAGTGTGCTTTTTAGTGATGATATTGATTACACCACCCAGTGCATCTGCACCATAAAGCGTTGATGCAGGGCCGCGAATAACTTCAACACGCTCAATGGCATCAACTGGTGGTACGTGGTTAAACGCGTTGCCACCAAAATTGTTTGGATAAATATCGCCATGGTTATTTTGGCGTTTACCATCAATGAGTAACAGGGTGTATTCACCTGTTAAACCACGCATACTCACACTGCCTTGGCCGGTTTTATCACGAGTTGTACCAATGTCGATACCTTCTAAATACTGAACAGCATCAAGCACTGAGGTGAAGGCATGAGACTTAATATCTTCATTGGTGATAATTGAAATACTTGCAGGTGCTTCGGTAACTTTTTGCTCAAAGCCTGTTGCAGTAATCACTAAACGTTCCATATCTTGTTTAGGCTTAGCGTCATCAGCAAAGGCTGAAAAATGTGTTGCTATGGCAAGTGCCAGTAAGCTTGGTTTTATTGATTTCATTGTAGGTTTCCAGTTCTTTATGTTGATTTCCTTTTGAGGAACGGTGCGTATAGTACACAAATTAAAAATACAATCAATAATTATTCGTATTTAGGTTTTTGGGTTTTAACTCATTAAATAATATTTTTAGTTGAGTTGTTTTGGTTCTTAGCTAATTAATGCGGTGTTACAAATGAGCTGTAGATTAAATACTCTTAGCAGAGGTTATTGAGGTATATTGTTTTAACCATCACAATTAAAATTTTAGTAATGAATTCAGATATCGCTTTAGCGCGCTTTAAGCAATTTCCTGTGCTTATGTGGATCTTCTTATTTGGCTCGTTTATTACCCGTGGCAGTTATTACATGGTGTGGCCATTTCTTGCGGTGATCTTGTACGAAAAGTTTGCGTTATCGGCGACTGAAGTCGGTTTGGTACTTACCAGTGCTGCCGTGATTTCGGTGTTCACCAGTTTTATTGGTAGCAGCCTATCAGATAAAGTGGGCCGGCATACGCTGATGTACATTACTGGCGTGCTGTATATCATTTCTTTCTCGTTGTTAGCTGAGGTAGAAACGGTAGCAGGGTATGTGATTGTGATGACCTTATGCTCGATAGCAACCGCACTTTGGCGACCATTAACCAGCGCGGCGATTGGCGATATTATTGATGATGCACAAACTCGCGAGCTGGCCATGCAGTCGCTGTACTTTATTGTAAATGTGGGCTGTGCGGTGGGGCCATTAGCTGGGGTATGGCTAGGTTTAACTGGTGAGCAGTCGAGCTTTTATATTACCGCAGTAGCATTTGCTATTTTATTGGTGCTACTTGTTTGGGGCTTTAATTTTAGTGATAAAGCCGCAAAAAATACTGCCGCAATTGACGAGCCCGAAGAGAAAAAACCAGCTGTACAGGGCAAGCAAATCTTACGTATTTTATTTGCTGATAAACTGCTGCAATGTTTAATTTTAGCCAATATTTTGTGCATGTTTATTTATGCGCAAATGGATAGTTCACTCATACAATACCTCACTCGTGCAGAGGCACCCGACCTACTTGGATTGATTTCTGCGCTGATATTTACCAATGCGTTGGTGATCATTTCAAGCCAATTTTTGCTGTTAAAAATGATGGCACGATTTAACCTAACGGTGCGAATTCAAATTGGTTTAGTGCTATTAATGGTGTCGCAGTTTTGGCTAGCACTTAATCCGATCGATTTATTTTGGGGCTGGATTGGTGCAATAGTGGTGATGAGTTTGGCCGAAACCATTTTATTTCCGACGATGAACGTGCACCTCGATAGGCTCGCGCCATCTCATTTACGTGGAGCTTACTTCGGCGCGGCTTCGTTTTACGATTTAGGGTTTGCTTTAGCGCCGCTCGGTGGCGGTTTAATTTTAGATTATTACGATGGCCCAACCTTGTTTTTTGTCGCGGGAGGGCTTTGCCTTGTGGTGATTTACTTATACGCCATACTCGAAAAGCTACCCAGACCAGATTTTGCAAACTCATTATCAAAGTAAATTTATAACGTGAAATTGCACAACAGCTGCTACCTTTATAACTCACACATTTAACGTTGAGGTGTAACATGGCTGTTTCTGCAATCCCAAAAGGTTTCCATGCGGTAACCCCGTATTTGGTTATTGAAGGTGCCACTAAGGCGATAGAGTTCTACAAACAAGCTTTTGCTGCTGAACTTGTAATGCAAATGCCTCTGCCTGATGGTGGAGTGGCGCATGCTGAAATAAAAATTGCCGATTCTCATATTATGCTTTCTGATAATTGCCCTGATGTGCAATTTAAGTCGCCGCAACAACTTGGCGGTACACCGGTGAGCATTATGCTGTATGTTGAAGATGTCGATGCTGTTTTTGCTAAAGCCTTGTCGCTTGGCGCGAAAGAGCTGCGCCCCGTGCATGATCAATTTTATGGCGACAGATCAGGGACTTTAGAAGACCCTTTTGGCCATATTTGGACTATAGGCACACACAAAGAAGACCTCAGTGAGCAAGAGCTGATGCAGCGAATGAGTGAGCTTATGAGCAAAGAGCAAGATGCTTAAAAAGTTGTTTCAACCGACATTCCTATTTGCCATGAATCAACGTCTTGGTAACTGCCAAGTGGCGTACTAAAGTCGATATGGATAACGTTATCGTTACTTGAGCGCGATGAATATAGGCGAATACCCACACCCGCACTGGTTAGCATTGAATCTGAAATATTCGCAGTTTCAGTGCTGCCAAATGCCTGCCCAACATCAACAAAGCCAACAAAGCCTACATCTACGAACTGATACAAATTAATATTAGGGTACATTCTTAGTTCAGCCGTCGCTTTTACGCTTGAAGTACCATGTTGGTAACTTTCTGGGAAGCCACGCATGCCTTCTTCACCGCCAACAGCCAGCGGTTTATCAGCAAATTCATGATTTTGCCAATGACCATTTACATGCGCATAAAAAGCAAATGAGTCTGACCAGCGATAGTTCATTTGTGCTTTTGAATAGATAGCTAAGCGGTCATCAAGCTCAGTTCCGACATTGCCTTTGATTCCAGCGGCAAATCGATACAAGGCGTTATTGTTAAACCACGCTTTGGTAAGGTTTGTATCAAATAAAAAGCCTTGGCCAAAATTTACGGTATCGATGGCAAACTTTGAATTTAGCTCCCAGCCGAGGTTAACGTCTTCGTTGTGGTTTATTAGGTCAATATCGTGCAATACGGCGTAATTGTCCTCTATCCAATGTAATCCGACCCAAGGCGCTGCAATGGTGTAATCGTTAAGGCCTGCAAGTAAAGGCTCTGTTTCAAAAGGGCGGTAGCTGACATCTTGGTAATCAATCCCAGCAAGCCAGTGGAAGGTTTGCTGGCTGTCTTGCGATAAAATTCCGCCGTAAGCAAACTGGGCGATTAATTCATCAGTAAAAAACTCTGAACGAGTCATGCCATTTTGATAGATATAACTTTTTTGCTTTTGAGATTGTGCAAAGTAGCGCATTAGTGCGTCACTGCTGCGTTGATAAAAAGGCTGATGATAATCCACTAAAAAGACTTGCCCGTCATCGTAATCATCAGCTTGTAAAGTGAGGGTTGCATGAGGCTGCCAAGGCACTGGCATTTGCAGCACTGAGTGGTAGCCTGAGCGTTCATGATCTGATTTATACTTTAATGATGCGCGAATACCGTAGCCTAAAAAGTTTTCTTCTTTAAAACCTAAGCTGTATTTATTATTGCCGCTACTACGGCCAAAATTAATGGTTGGTAATAAACTCCAGGTATCCCAGGTATCGATTTGCACCACGCGTGGCTCATCTTCAAGGCAGTCGTTTGTATAGCTAATTTTGGCATCTCTTAAGTATTTTTTGCCGCGTAGGATGCGCTCTGCTTCTTGAAGCTGGCGTTCGCTAACTTGGTCGCCTTCTTTAAAGGTTATCTGTTCGCTGATTACGTTTTTCTTGGTATCAATATGTAGCCAATTGATAAAGCGATGCAATGCTGTCGTTTCAGGATCATTGGGGTCAAAAATCGTGTGTGTATCAATGTTGAGTTTATCAACGAAGATGTCTTTATCTTCACTCAACTCAGTTGTAGGTTTGCTTTTTACTTCACAAACAACATCTAAGCTTAAAGGTTCTTTTGCATAAACTGTCCCTGTAGCAGTGCATGAAAATAATAAAACGGAGGTTATTTTATTCATCTTTGTTATGCCTACTAAATACCAAGGAGACGCAGCGATTTGCTTTATCAACCTTTAAATTCTTTACAGTTCTCAGCATAAAATCGCTAACTTAAGAAAAACTTAACTAAAACTTAAACTTGATTGAAGATTGTAACGCTATGATTAATAAGGGATATGATAATCAACTGAGGCGAAATTAATCGTGTAATAGCTGGCTTACGTATGATTTCTTAAGGTTTCTAATAGAGTAAGTAATGAAAAAGCGTGTTTTATATTGGCTGCAAAATGATTTACGCCTAGTCGACAATGAAATTCTATCTGAGTTAGCTGATTTTGATGGTGAGCTTGATTTAGTGTTTGTGATTGAACCACGCTGGTTTAGGCAAACTAACTATCAGTCGAAATCGTTTGGTACGCATAAATTCAACTTTTTACGTGAGAGTCTCGCGGCATTTGCACAAACAGTTGAGAAGCTTGGGCAAACACTGCATGTGATCACTGGTGAGCCTGAGCAAGTAATTAGTCAGCGATTGCAAAAATATGAAATTGAAACATTGGTTTGTACTGAGCAGGTTGGTGTTTACGAGCAAAAGCAGCTCAATAAAATCAAAGCATTATGCCCACATGTGACGGTGAAAACCTATCAGCAAGATACCTTGTTCAAGGCAAGTGACTTGCCTTTTCAACTTGATAACCTCCCAAAAAACTTTACTGCTTTTCGTAACAAGGTAGAAGCTGAGCCAACCTTTATAGCAGCGCCTTTGCCAGCGGTAAGCCTTTTGCCTCACCCAGTTCAGCTATGTCCTGAGCAAGCTATAGATGATGTTCCTGCTCACTCAGGCAGTTTTAAAGGTGGTTTAATTGCAGCTCAGCAGCATTGCAATGCATATTTTTCGTCTAAAGCGCCAAGCAGTTATAAAGAAACGCGTAACGAGTTAGATGGTTTTAGTAACAGTACCAAGTTCAGTGTATGGCTCGCTGGTGGCACAATTAGCGCAAAACAGCTGTACAGAGAGGTTGAAGTATATGAGCTTAAAAACGGGGCGAATGAGTCTAGTTATTGGATAAAGTTCGAATTACTGTGGCGCGAATACTTTAAGTGGCATGCAGTACAGGCTGGTGCAAAACTATTCCATTTTAAAGGGCAAAAGCAAAGCGCGCCTCTGACTACCTTTAATAGTCAGCGCTTTGAGGCGTGGTGCCAAGGCCGCACGCCGTTTGCTTTGGTGAACGCAATAATGCATGAGCTTAATGCGACAGGCTATATTTCTAATCGCTCGCGCCAAATTGCGGCAAGTTGTTTGGTCAACGAACTTGAGCTTGATTGGCGCTATGGTGCGGCTTATTTCGAGCAACAGCTCATTGATTATGATGTAGCAGCTAATTGGGGGAATTGGCAATACATTGCGGGTGTCGGTGTTGACCCCAGAGGAGGGCGGCACTTTCATATTAATAAGCAAACAGCGCTGTATGATCCTTTGGCTCGTTACATTCGAAAATGGCAAGGTGATGTTACAGTCTCTGAGCTTATTGATGTTGTCGATGCAGCTGATTGGCCAATAGCCACTTAGCTGTTGTAGATCAATATACTTGCCTACTCTGTTAGAGGTTTTATTGTTTGTTAACTAATATAAATATAGAGGCTTGATTGGTGCCATTGGGTTAGCGAGCAAGGAAAACTATGATATTTAGTGAAGGCTATGAGACGGTCAAATCTAAGCTAGGTTTAGATGTGGCTCAATTAATTCTTGATGGCAGTGATGCAGGCATTTGGCTTTGGAATATACAAACCGGCGAAACAATTTTTAATGATAAGTGGGCTAAAATCGTTGGCTTCACCTTAGACGAATTAAAGCCTGTATCGATAGAAACATGGATGAATTTAGCCCACCCAGATGATTTAGAAAATTCAGAAAAGCTTCTTAATGCTCACTTTCGTGGTGAGTCTGAGCGTTATATTTGTGACGTTCGTATGAAGCATAAAAAAGGGCACTGGGTAAAGGTGCTTGATAAAGGTAAGGTGCAAAGCTGGGATGAAGCAGGTAATCCTGAATGGATGCTAGGGGTTCACATTGATATTACAGAACAATGGCTCAAAGAACGTGAAATAGAGTTTTTGCACGCTAAGCTACAAACCTTTACTGACAATCTTCCCGGGTTTGTTTATCAATTTGTAATTGATGAGCAAGGCCATGCATCATTTCCTTTTGCAACAACTAAGGTGGTTGATATTTATGGGTGTACACCTGAAGAAATAAAACAATCAGCCAGTATCTTAACAGACACAGTTCATCCAGATGATTATGAACGTATTTACAAAAGTGTTGTGCGGTCACGCGTTAGTTTAGACGATTGGCATGAGGTTTTTCGGGTTAATCATCCAACCAAGGGATTAATATGGGTTGAAGGCAAGTCTTCACCTGTAGCACATAAAGATGGAAGTGTTGAGTGGAATGGGTATTTAGAAGATGTTAGCGAAGAAATTAAAAATAACGAGCAAATAAAACTACTCACAGCAGTTTTTTCGACAACCAGTAGAGGCATCATAATCACCACCTCAGAACCTAAAATTGTTGATGTAAACCCTGCTTTCGAACAAATAACGGGATTTAAAAAATCTGAAGTTTTAGGAAAAAACCCTGCCATTTTATCTTCTAGCCGTCATCCTTGTGAGTTTTTCAAATCTATGTGGCAGACATTACTTGCTGATGGCTCTTGGCAAGGAGAAGTGTGGAATAAACGTAAATCAGGCGAGGTCTTTCCTGAGTTATTATCGATTGATGCTTTATATGATGACAGCGGCAATGTAAGTCATTACATTGGCGCATTTGATGATATTTCCCAAGAGGTGGCAAACAGACAATTATTAAGTGAATTAGTCAATCAAGACCCATTAACTAAATTACTAAACCGACGCGGCTTAGATATTCAATTGAATGCATTTTCAATGCAAGCGCCCGTTGAGCATAATCACTTTTCGTTAATCTATATAGACCTCGATAACTTCAAACTTGTTAATGATACTTTTGGCCATGAAAAGGGCGATAATTTACTGTTAGATATCAGTGAGCAACTTTCATTACAGTTAAGAGATAATGATGTGTTGGCGCGTATTGGCGGGGACGAATTTGTTATTCTACTGCCGACCTTAGCAAAACGCTTTGTTTGTCAGGATATTGCCGAGCGCTGTCAAAAAGCGGTTGAAGCAGTTGCCAAGCGTTACGCAACATTGTTACCCGTTAGTGCAAGTTTTGGTATTGCGATGTTTCCAGAGGATGGTAAAAATGCCAAACAGTTGCTCGCCTCAGCTGACGAGCAAATGTATAAAATGAAGCTAAAGAACAAATCGTTACCACTCGGTTGATATTTCGACGCTAGGTAGTTTATTTAAAAGCGGTAGTAAGGCGCGCTCTTTGCGTAAATCTTTGCGTTCGTTTTCTAAATCTTTGCGTTCTCGATAAAGCTCTTTTTGCTGGCCATTATCAAGCTGGTTGCTATTTAGCTCTGCGCGAATATCTTTTAAGCGGCGGTCAATGTCGTTAATTCGCTCATCAATGTATATCAGTCTTTGCTGTACTTCGTACCTATCATTGCCTTCTTGCCATGCTTCACGAAAAGCAGTGCTGTTACAAACGCCATTGTAAGATGCGCCTTGCATGCCAAGGGTAAAGCCATTTTCGGGCTCACAATACACCGCCAGACCCTGATCATATCCCACTTTATATTCAGCAATATTGGCACTTACGCCATATTCGCTGCATTGTGATAAGGCATCTATGCCATCACGATACTCAGTGCCATCTGCACCATGCTTATAACCAATACCATGCCAATTGGCTTGTAAACATTCATCTTTACTTACCGAGGTACAGCCTGCTAATACGGTTAAAGGAAGCAGGGCAAGGATCCATTTTCTCATTGAAATTTCAGCTTGAACTATTAATAACTGACTTGATTCTAGCCTGAAATATTATTTTTTAGAAAGTTGTTTTTGTATTTCATAACAATGCCTTCACATGATTAAGTATTATTGCCGATTAGTATCCATCACCACTGACAGAACCGCTGGGCGATGCGAATATTTGGCTGTGCATTTTTTAAATGTACTAATTGCAATATACATAACGCGGTAAAGTGACTGCGTTTTATAAGCTGATGACGGTCAAAGCGCATGATCTCGTACCATAGCTTAAACAGCTCACCAAAACGCATCAGGTTGTTATTGTTAAATTGCCACTGCGACTGGTAGTTTACTTTGATTGGGCAGGGCATATGGCCCGGATAGGCTTGCCATGGTGCAAGCATGGCACGCGGATAACTGGTTTTCAGCCAGCGCTGATAAAAACGGTGCTTACGAACATATTCAACAGAGACTGCTAAAGGATATTGCAGCACTTTCCACGAATAAAACGGATGAAAGAACTCCATTTTAAACTCGCATACTTGCTCGTTTGGAATGCTCAAATGATGGTGTTGATCATTGAGTAGCAAAAACAATTGAAATGCTTTTTCGAGTGGCAATTCAGCCAAGGGTTTAAAACTAAGTTTTAGGTTATCAATTAGTTTTTGCTGTAGTGCAGATGCATTATGTACCACTGACTTTGGCAAATAAGCGTACTGCTGATCTAAATAAGCTTGAATGAGTTTATCAAGATTGTTTTCTTTTGCCGCAGCATAAATAGCGTCGCCATAAAACACCGCACCTAAGCCAACACTGCCGCCATTACCAGACCAACTAATTTGTGGTCTTGAAACGGTTTTATATTCATTGTGATGTGCTTTGCGCCAGTATTTGCCAAGGCGCTGCTCAACAGAGAGCTTTTGTGTGTCGCGTACTTGCACTACTTCAAGTTTAAGGGCATTTTGCGAAGCATATTGTTTTGCGCAGTAGAGATCTTGGCTATCTGATTGCGAAAAATTAAACGACTTTAGCTGAACCCCTTGGCGTAATAGCTCGCAGTTAATTAACCGTGAATCTAAGCCGCCCGACAGGGTACTGAGCACTTTTTTATCGGTGTGCATCGCTTTTGTTACAACACTGCGAAAGGCCTGAGTAACGCCTTCAATTGCATCGGTCACTTCTCGGTTTTGTTTGGCAAGGGCGACCCAATCAAAGTAACGTTGTTTTACCACGCCGTGGCTGGCATCAAAACGTAATACTTCGCCTGGGTATGAGCATTTAATGTTTTTGTAAGGCGTGTGATCTAATAGCGGGTAACCAAGTACAGCAAGCTCTGTGAGTGCTTCGGCATCGCTTTCAAGCTCAATACTCAGTTGTTTAAATATCCCCAAGTTGGTTGAAAACAGTAAGCCTTGCGCCGTTTTTAAGGTGTAAAATGGTTTTAAGCCAAGTGGGTCGGTGGCAAGTACTAAGCTGCCTAATTGGCTATTAAACTGGCAAAAGCTAAATACCCCTTCACATTGCTGTAAGCAGGTGTTGAGCGAAGCTGTATTGGCCATGGCTTTTAAATCATCACTGCGCGAGCTACTGAGTAAGGGATGACCAATCAGCGTTGCAATTTGCGACTCAGTTTGCAACCAACTCGCTTGTTGGTATGCATCAAAATCATATTGAAAAATAGCTCCATTATCACAATCAAAGCGCTTAACATCTGCTTTTTTATA
The DNA here is from genome assembly GCF_021532475.1 of Pseudoalteromonas sp. APAL1. Lineage (NCBI taxonomy): Bacteria > Pseudomonadati > Pseudomonadota > Gammaproteobacteria > Alteromonadales > Pseudoalteromonadaceae > Pseudoalteromonas > Pseudoalteromonas sp. APAL1. The sequence continues at coordinate 49,551 of NZ_JAKGAW010000005.1, forward strand.
GCGATTAAACACATCAGCTATTTGATTAATATAATGAAATTCTGTTTTGCCTAATTCATTGAATTGGATATAACCTGCGATAACAGCCATGTTAACCACCTTTTCGTTTGCTAACTTACTAGTAAAATTGCAAGCCATAGGCCAAAACGAATAAAGGCCTTAAACAAGGCCTTTGGGTAACATTACAAAATTACAAACGCAGATCAGCGATTGTTAAGTTGTTGGTTGATCTCATCAAAAATACTTGCATCATCAATGGTAGATGGAATTTGTAGTTCTTCTCCATCGACCAATTGGCGTAGGTTCTTTCTGAGTATTTTCCCTGAGCGGGTTTTTGGGAGGCGCTCAACATGCAAAATGTTTTTTAAGCAGGCAATGGCGCCAATTTGATTTCTTACCGAGTGAACTAATTGTTGCTCGACTTCTTTGCTATCGCCAAGGTAATCATCTTTGAGCACAATCATTGCCATGGGTAGTTGCCCTTTGAGTGCATCATTAACCCCAAATACTGCGCATTCAGCAACAGCAGGGTGGGCTGCTACAATCTCTTCCATTTCACCGGTTGATAAGCGATGACCTGCAACGTTAATCACATCGTCGGTACGACCCATAATAAATAGATACCCATCGTCATCAATATAGCCGCCATCACCAGAGAGGTAATAACCCGGGTATTCACTTAAATAGCCCGCTTGAAAGCGTTCATTGTTTTGCCAAATTGTAGGTAAACAGCCAGGAGGTAAAGGCAGTTTAATAACTACAGCGCCGCTTTCGTTTGCTGCACACTGCTCACCGTTCATATCAAGAATTTGTACATCAAAGCCCGGTGTCGGTACAGTAGAGCTGCCCGGTTTAGTGGCAAGTTGTTCAATACCAATTGGGTTACACGCAATTGCCCAACCTGTTTCTGTTTGCCACCAGTGGTCGAGTACGGGCAAGCCCGTTTTGTCTTTTAGCCACTCATAAGTGGGTGGATCGAGGCGCTCGCCGGCCAAAAATAAACGCTTTAAACTTGAGGTGTTGTATTGTTTAAAGCCCTCAGCGTTAGGGTCTTCTTTTTTAATTGCGCGAAACGCAGTAGGAGCACTGAATAAGGCGCTGACTTTATAATCTTCGACAACACGCCAAAACGCACTGGCATCTGGGGTTCTAATGGGTTTGCCTTCGTAAAGTACGGTGGCACAGCGATAAATGAGCGGCGCATATACAATGTACGAGTGACCAACTACCCAGCCAATATCAGAAGCTGCCCAAAATACCTCACCGGGTTTCATGCCATATACGGTTTCCATGCTGTAATGCATTGCAACTGCGTGACCCCCGTTTTCTCGAACCACCCCTTTAGGAGTTCCTGTAGTGCCTGATGTGTAAAGAATATAAAGCGGGTCATCACCTGCAACAGGTACTGCATCGACTGCACTTGCTGCCTCAGAGGCTGATTGCCAATCGATGTCTCGGCCATCTTGCATCTCGGCGATGGCTTGTTCACGCTGAAATACAATACAGTGTTCAACAGCATGCTTGGCGTTGTCGAGTGCTTCATCAAGCAGTGGCTTATATTCAATCACATGATTGATTTCGACCCCGCAAGACGCAGTAAGCACAAGCTTAGGCTTTGCATCATCAATACGCACCGCGAGTTCGTGCGGTGCAAAACCACCAAATACAACGGAGTGAATGGCACCGAGGCGCGCACATGCCAGCATACCAATAACCGCTTGTGGGATCATTGGCATATAAATGACTACGCGGTCACCTTTGCTTACGCCAAGGGATTGCATGAGCCCTGCAAATTTAGCTACCTGAATTTGTAACTCGCCATAAGTGTATTGTTGTTTGGTATTGGTAACAGGGGAGTCGTAAATCAGTGCAGTTTGGTCGCCATAGCCTGCCTCGACATGTTGGTCGAGGGCTAGGTAACAAGTGTTTAGCTGACCATCGGCAAACCAATGGTAAAAATCATTATCGTCATATTGGTAAGGAGCACTTGGCTCTTTAAACCAAGGAATTCGTTTACTTTGCTCAAGCCAGAACTGACCCGGATCGCGCTGGAACTGTTGATATTGTTGTTGATATTCGCCCGCCATTGTGAGGCTCCTATACTTTTTAGTGAGAGATTTGTACAACGTACTAAAAAATATAGGGCGGTTTTTGATTAAATAATATGCGACCTTGGTCGGCATTAATTGGGCTAGATGTAATGAAACCGCCCGGTTTAGGGGCGATTCCAGGGAGTTGTGATACTAAACCTGTTGTTCACTAATAAGCGGTAAGCAAATGAGGATCTTAACGCCACCTAACTCACTGTGCTCAGCTTTTATAGTGCCTTTGTGTGTTTCAATCAGGCTTTTACAAATCGCCAGTCCAAGGCCTGAGCCCCCCGTTTGACGGCTGCGCGACTTATCAACGCGGTATAAGCGTTCGAATATTTCAACTAACTGATTGTCGGTAACGCCGGGTGGGGTATCTTCAATACTAAAAGTAATACTCTGCTCTGAGGCCATTGCTATAAATTTAATTTTTCCGGGTTTATCAGTATAAAAAGTACTGTTTGATAAAAGGTTCGTCAGTACTTGCTTAATTTTATCGATATCCCATGTCACCTTGATATCAGCAGCAACGCGAATGTTACAAGTAAATTCAAAGCCTTTGTTTTCTACAAAAGCAGTAAAGTCTTGTTGCCAAACGGATAATACATCAGCAAGTAAGTAGGGTTTTAAGTTAAGGTACAGGCTATCTGAATCTGCTTGTGCTAGTTGATGGATATCACGGATCAGTATATTGATATCGGTGAGTTTTCGATTAATTGCATCGTAAGAGGCATCAACGTCTTTGGCGATATTGTATTGCAATGCTTCAACTTGCAATTGTAGTGCTGTGAGTGGCGTGCGAATTTCATGAGATACATCGGCTAGTAAGCGGTTCTTTTTATCAACAACTTCTTGGAGTAGCTGTGCTCGTTCGCTGGCAAGTTTACGCTTTTTAAATGAGCGGTAGCCAAAGCCTGATATCAGTAAAATCACGCAGCTTAAGCCCAGTAACCACGCTTTAAATTGCCATTCACTTTCGCTTAGTTGGGCGGCTTGAATTTGCTTATCAGCACTCAATTGATTGATTTCTTGCTGATTTCGCATAAAAGCCACTTGGCTTTGCATTGCGGCCACGGTTAAGTCGTGCTGATTTTTACCGGTATTATCTTCAAGGGTTTGATAGCGGCTTTGCGATTCAAATGCTTGTTTATACAGTTGTAATGCAAGGTAAGAGTCAGTGAGTAGTTTATTTAAGCTGATTTGATCTTCAACATCATGCAGTTCGTCAGCCTGTTTTAAAGCTTGCTCTGCGGTTTTAATAGCTTTTGAATGATCATCAAGGGCTTGATAGATGCGTGTTTGAGTGATCCCTAAAGACACTAAGTGTGATCGAAAATTATAGTCAGTAGCGATTGCTAAAGCGCGATCAATATATGCTTGCGCTTCACTAATGTTGCCTTGTTGTAAAGCAATTAACGCCATTAAATTATACGAGCGACATAGCCCTGTGTTTGAAGATGATTGTTGATAATAGCTAATCGACTTCTCAGCGTAATCCGTGGCTGTAGCAAGTTCACCTTGTTTAAGTGCAGCATAGCCAACTTTCATGGCACTATTACCAATATCGACTTTGGAGCCAATTTCTAAATCCAACACGTGAGACATTTTAAAGTGCTTTAACGACTGAGCATTGTCACCCATACGTCGATAAACTTCGCCAATTTCATAAAGCGCATCTGCAATGCCTTTTTTATCATCAAGTTTTTGATGCAAAGAAAATGATAAAGTTAAATTAGCAAGCGCCGCATTGTGATCGCCAATAATGGCTTCAATAATACCTAAGTTTTGTAGCGCAGATGCATACGATTTTTCGTCATCGAACTCGCGTAAAATATTGACTGCTTTTTGTGCTTCGCTTAGAGCAGCTATGTATTTATCTTGCCAGCGTAAAATAGCTGCTAATCGCTCATAAGACTGGGCTATCAGCATAGAATCTTGTATCTCTTTGGCAATGGATAATGCATCTCGGTAGTGCTGCTCTGCAGTAAGAAAGTTACTTTTTCTACCTTGTGCGTAACCCTGAATAAGCATTGCTCGCACCGTTACAACCTGATTATTTTGTGTTTGTCCGTAATCTAGTAGTTGCTCTGCATAGCTCAGTGCTTGGTCATAATCGCCATTGCTTACATTCATAAACGCCAACGATTCGAGCGCTTCTTGAATGATCTGTGGCTGATTGATGAGGGTTGTATCGTTAGTTAACTGCTCAAATATATCCGTTGCTTGGCTTGGATCACTGTTACGTAGCAATTGTGCTTCGTTTAGTTTTTCTTGAGCCTGTTCAGGAGTTATTGCAAAGATGCTTAACGATAGGCAGCTAAGGGCGCAAGCCAAAGCTAAGCTTTTGTAAAATAATGGAGTATTTTTCATTTTTTATTTGGGTAAAGGCAACTGCCATTTTTGTAAAATTGCTTGGTATTGACCGCTTTGCTTTAAAGCTTTAACTGCATCAGTTAATTGTATAGCGAGTTGTTTGTCTATATTAAGGTTTGCAGCGAGGTAAAGGCCTGAAGGAAAGTCGTCTAAGTGCAGGCTTTTATGAATGTCACTAGGGTCAACTCCAGATAATGCCAGTTCGTTTTGCAAGGTTAGAGTGTTGGTAAGCACAAAGTCGATGCGCTCTTTTTCAAGCAATTGCCAAAGTTGATGGTAATGACTGACTAGCACCAAGTTTTTATCTTCATTAAATCCCGCTTGCTTCAAATAATGTTCACTTGAATAGCCTCGAATAGTCGCTACACGGTACTGCTGGGCTTGCTTTAAGCTAAATATTTTGTGGCTTTTACTCGATAGATCCACTAAATAAGCATCTGAAAAATAGGTTTGTGCTAACCACTTAAACCGGCTTTCACGAGCTGGATTTTTTAGTAACGAAATCATTAACATGTTTGGATTGTTTTCAAGCTCATAAAAAGCCCGTGCCATTGGCATAATTCTGAATTCGCCGGAGATGTTTGCGCTTATCAGAGCTGTTTTTACTACTTCAACAAGCGCACCGTCTGCTTCGCCTTGCTGATTTTTAAAATGGTACGGTGGTAAATCTTCGGCAAGAAAGGTCAGTGTTTTCGCAGCCGTCGCACAACTGATGAAACAAAGCAGGGTAGCAATCATAAATGAGCGGAGCAGCATAAAGACCCTTTATCCTTAAACAAGTTATTAACATATTAATTAATATTAGTGAAAAGGTATAGGTTTTTAGCTGCTGCGTAAGATTTAGTTACTTTTTTTACTGCGAGGAGCACCCAGTAAAATTCCTATATGACAAACACATACAGATAAAAATGCGCTTACGCCAAGTGCGCCGCCGTAGCCATGCAAACGTGGCACTAAGTATTCAAACAACATTGCAAATAGTAACGAAGAAATGGCTAACGTGAAGATACCAAAGCGCTTTGGTGCGCTCATGCCAATGAAAGTCCCGCCAAAGAAAGCCACGCTGTAGAGCTCCACATCAACAGATAAAAGGCTCAAGACACTAAATGCAATAATGCTGGTAGCCGCTGATGCACGGATGCCATCAAAGCGATTATGATGCGCTAAAAAGTACGTTGAGTAGGCTCCTAATAAAGCGGTAATAGCAATAAATAAATCCATTAAAAGACCCCTTTTGCCAGCATATAAAGCGCTACACTGGCAAAAGCAACGCTACCAAGACGACCACCAAAACCTGCAAATAGATTCATAGTTAATACGTAAAGGCTGGCACCAATTAAAGAGATAAAGCTCAGTTCCCAGTAGCTGTTGATTAAACTTGATGAGCACATGCCAGCAAAGCTGCCAGCGTATATGGCTGCATATGGGTGATTACCAAAACGAGCAGGAAAAGGAATGAATGTGCCAACTAACCCAGTAACTGCGGCAGATAAAACAAGGGCAACATTAGCTTGGTCATGAAGTAAAAAGCAGGCAAAACAGCCAACAGAAAAGGCCAAAAACTTGACCATGAAAAATGTAATATGTGCCATTAATTGACGATACACCTCGCTTAAGTAGGTAAACGAGGTGCATTATCTCATTGATGCGTTTAGTCCTGCAACTCCGCTTTGGCGGGTATTGCTGCTACTTTGGTATGGTGACCATACAAAGCAACAATTAAAAAGCAAACAAGTGGTACAACAAACGAAACCGCAGTGTTAAAGGCATCTATGGTTGCGGCTTGGATCAGCGGTAAAAATGCGCCTCCTAAAATAGCCATTACTAAGCCTGCTGCACCCACTTTTGCATCTTCACCCAGACCTTCAAGTGCTGTGCCGTAAATGGTCGGAAACATCAAAGATAGACAGCTCGAAATAGCAACAAGTGCGACTACGCCCATTAAGTTAACTTGCGTTGCAACAATAAAACAAAGTACAGCTGCAACTAAAGCCATAAAACGCAGTAATTTAGCGCCGCTTATAAAGCGCATGAGCCATGTCATAATGAAGCGAGATACTAAAAATACCAACATCGAATATTGTAATACTTGGCCACCAGTCACCTCTGTGGTGTTAAGTGCTTCCATGGTGTAGCCAATGGTGTAGGTCCATACACAGGTTTGAGCGCCAACATTAAAAAATTGTGCCAGCACACCAAATCGATAATGCTTGTTTTGATACAAATGTTGAAAGGTCTTTTTAAGTTTGCATGGCTGCGCTGCTACTTTTGTTTCTGTTGCAGGAGAGCGGCTAAAGAAGATACATAGCCATAGCAAGATTAAACAACAGGCCATGCCCACATACGGCACCATCACAGCATCGAGTTCAGCACTAACAACGGCTTTTAATTGTGCCTCATTCATCAAAGCACGGCTTGCACTATCGGCTTGATTTAAGTTTGGTAAGATCAACGTCGCCGCCAAAAACACACCAATATTAGTCCCAACGGGGTTGAAAGCTTGTGCCAGGTTAAGTCTGCGGGTTGCTGTTTGCTCGCATCCTAACTGCATGACATAGGGATTTGCAGAGGTCTCTAAAATAGATAAACCACCTGCAAGTATAAACAAGGCCAATAAAAAGTGACTATAGAGCATGGTTTGGCTAGCAGGGTAAAACAATAAAGCACCACAGGCGGCCATGGCTAAACCTACTAACAGCCCCGTTTTATAATTAAACCGTCTATTGATCATGGCCGCCGGTAAAGCTAGGCAAAAATAAGCGCCATAATAACTAAACTGCACCAATGCTGATTGCAAGGCACTCATCGAAAATGTTTTGCTAAAAACTTTCACTAATGGGTCTGTCATATTGGCTGCAGTGCCCCAAGCAGCAAAGCAAATTGTAAGCAGAATAAAAGGCCATAGCATTTGGCGCGATACAATAGCGGACTGTGTTTGCATAGTTCACCAGATTAATGTGTTCATATTGTTGTGGCCGACAGTATTAACGACTACAAATAATAAATCAACCTAGTTGATTTATTATTTTGACTGGTAGATAGTACTCCAAACAGGTCTAATAGGCCGCTTATCAGGTTGTATCAAGAAGGATGTTATGAAGAGCAGTTTATCGCGAGCACCAAGAAGCAATAACGAGCGCGCAATTTTAAGTTTAATTAGGCAGCAGCAAAGCATACCTAAGGCACAAATAGCGAAGGCGTTAGCTTTGTCTGCTCAGGCGGCAACAGTGAATATCAATAAGCTCGAAGAAGATAAGCTATTGCTTCGTGATGCACCTGTTAAAGGCCGAGTAGGGCAGCCAAGTGTGCCTTTTAGGCTTAACCCTGATGGCGCGTTTAGTTTTGGTTTAAAAATCGGACGACGACGCTTCGACCTGATACTCGTTGATTTACAAAGCACGCAAAGAGCGTCTGTATCTTTGGAGGTGAATGAGGCATCGGTTGATGAGCTTAAAGTATTTTTAGAAACACATATTCCTCAATTAATCAGCCAATTAGAACCTGAGCTGCGCTCACATGTGTGCGGGCTTGGGGTCGCTATGCCGTTTGATATTTGGCAATGGCAGGCAACTTCAGACTCAGCAAAAAATCCCCTTAGCCAATGGCAAAACTTTGATTTGAAAGGCTACTTAGAAAGTCAGTTTCAGTTACCTGTTTATATTAGTAACGACAATAACGCAGCCTGCTGTGCAGAGTTAAGCCTCGGAAATCCTAATAACTATAGCGATTTTTTATATGTCTATTTAGGGGCTTTTTTAGGTGGCGCTGTGGTGATTAACCATCAGCTTCTCGAAGGCAAAAGTGGTAATGCCGGTGCAATAGGATCCATGCTAAACGCTGAACGCGAACAGTTACTTAGCCAATGTTCGTTACTGTCATTGCAAAGCGAGTTTAATAATGCGCAACTTGGCATTTCTGTGTATGAGCTAACAGACAGTCAGTTTGCAGAGCATAAACGGCTAGTTCAGCCTTGGCTTGAAAAAGCCGCAGAGGCTATCAGTATTGCCATGCATAACAGTTTAAGTTTATTAGATATGCAAGCTGTGATTATTGATTCGCCGTTACCGAGTAAAGCGCTTGAACAGCTCAAGCAGTTATCAATTGCAGCATTTGCACGCTTAGATAGTCGTGGACTACGTAGCTGTGAAGTGAGTTTAGGTGTGTGCGGAGAAAAAGCGCAGTCAATAGGCTCTGCCCAACTTGCGCTTAGTCATCATTATTTTTAAACAGGAGTGAGCAGCTCACTCCTGGTTAATTTATTACTTCTGATATTGTTTGAACCACGCAAGCGTGTATTCAATTTTCGAAATCATACGCGATGGACGACCCGCAATACCATGTGGTGAGCCCGGTACACGAATAAGTACGGTATCTACCTTTTGCAGTTTTAATGCTTGATAGAATTGCTCTGATTCTGAAATTGGCGTACGGCGGTCTTCTTCACCTGTCATGATCAATGATGGCGTGGTTACGTTACCCACTAATGAAAGCGGCGAACGTTTCCAGTAGTGTTCAACATTATCCCATGGCATGCCCGGGAACTGGTTGCGAATTTGACCAATGTAGCTGTCGGCAGTCAGTGTTTTACTTAACCAGTTAATCACTGGTTTGGTAATTGCAGCCGCGTTGAAGCGGTTTGTTAAACCAACAGCATAAGCTGTTGCAATACCACCTGCTGAACCACCAGCAATAAATAGGTTATCTTTGTCGATAAACCCTTTCGCGATCATGGCATCAACCGCTGAGTTATGGTCTGCAAAGTCTTCTTCTGAGCTGTATTTACCATCTAGTAATAAGGCAAAGTCTTTACCATAACTTGTTGAACCACGGTAATTTACATATACAACCACATAACCTTCAGCGGCATAACGTTGTAATTCAGCAGTAAAGCTTGGGCCATAGGCTAGATGTGGACCGCCGTGAATTTCAACCATTAATGGATATTGCTTGCTCTCATCAAAATCAGGTGGCGTGATGTACCAACCTTGAATGGCTTGGCCGTCAAACTGCGACTTAACATTCAGCTCGTGTACTTTACCTAGCTTTTTATGGCCTAATATATCTTCGTTTAATGAAGTAAGCGTTTTAGTTTTACCTTTGTATAGGTAGCCTAAATCAGCTGGGCGATACTCGTTGCCTTTTGTATAAGCAATTGCGCCATTGTTGGCCATGCTAAAACTACCGCTAACATACGGGCGACCAATCGAAGTGCCCGATAGCGTATCAGTTAGATCAGTTACCTTACCGCGGCTGGTTACTTTAGCGAGCTTACGCTTACCAAAATCATCGTATTGAATAACAAAGTCGCCATCGCCTGACCACTTATAATCAGCCACTGAACGGTCTAATTTTTCAGTAATATGCTTGATTGATTTATCATCTAAATCAAGTAATGACAGCGTTGAGTTAATATAAGGCACAGGGGCGTTGTCACGAGCAACAAAGGCTAGTTCATCACCGTCTTTAGCATAGTAAGGATTGCTTTCTCGGCCCGGTAAATCTGTTAGCTGTGTAAGCTCACCTGATTTTACGTTAATTTCATAAAGGTCTGACTCAGTAGTGCGGTATTCCCAGTCATCATTGCGATCAGCAGAAAAAGCCAGTTTTGTGTTACTAGGATCCCAAGCAAGTGGACCATAGTGCTGATAATCACCCGATGTTAATTGGCGTGGTGTGCCACCCGAAACCGGAATAACAAAAACGTGACGATATGAAGGTTCTAAAAAGCCTGCACCATCAGCTTGATAACGCGCTTTTTCAATTACTTTAACTGGTTTTGACCACTCGGCGCCTTTTGGTTTTTTTGGCAGCTTTACTGATTTAGCGAACGCAGATTTACCTTCCGGAATGCTCATAGTGAAGGCAATTTGCTCTGAGTCATTGGACCAAGTTAAGTTACGTACTGATTTTGGTAGTTGCGTTAATAATGCTTGTTTGTCTTGCGCTAACCAATAAACGTGAAGTTGATTTGAGCCGCTTGAATTGCTGGTAAAAGCAATTTTTTGGCTATCTGGAGACCAAGTTGGTTGGCTGTAGTTATGTTCATCAGAAAACAGCGGCGTATGTTGACCAGACTTTAAATCGTAAAGCCAAAAGCTACGTTTGTTGCCATCTTTCATGATGTCGTAGCCGCTACGCACATAAACAATTTTTTTACCGTCTGGGCTTATTTGTGGGTCGCCTGCGTATTCAAGTTGAAAAATATCTTCAGAAACAAATTTGTCGTTAGCATATACCTGAGCTGTTGTTGCTGCGCACAGCAAGCTGGCTCCAATAAAAATTGATTTTTTTAATTGCATGGAATGGTCTTTTTTTAGCCGTAAAATTTTATCCTAAAAGCAGACCATGCTGTGCGCAAGCACATTGAGATAAAGTTGCATTTACCCCAGTTGAATTGACTCAAAGTCTATATGTGCTTCGCTAGTACCTGATTTTAAAGGCTTAGGCAAACTTAAAATAGTCATCCCAACGACTATCTAAGCGTTGTTTGGCATTGGCTAAATCAACCGCCGAATAAAGATCATTGTTTTGATTAACCAGTTCAAGCTTGACGAGTTTGTCTAAAGCATCATCAATTTCAAAGTCGAGCTGGCAATTATGTTGCTCGTTAAACCATTGCTCAATTTGCTTATCTAATTGCTCTGCAGTCATCTCAGATTTGCTCTTTAATAAAAAGGTGTAGGCAAGCAGCGCTTCTTTTACATCTTCTTCTTCAGCTGCATCAACGAGGGTATGAAAAACACCTGCGTTGTTATCGAGATTTTTAAAATACAAGTTGTCGGCCAGTGCTTTCATAAAGCGAATTTTACGATTTTTAAACTTGCTCCACTCTTTAAATATAAAGCTGCCAAACACACCCATGCCGATTGCAAAGGTAATAAAGTGCTGCTGACTCATATGCACTTCTTCGCTGCGCCAACCGCCCCAAAAAGCAATCAAGGCAATAAGCAGTAAAATTGACGCGCCTAATTTTGTTACCAACACCACAGCACCACCAATCAGGGCAGATGAGCTAATAATAAGTTTATCAATCGGGCGCATTTTTACTTCGCTATTCGGAAACAGCATTTCTAAATCGGCTTTGGGGACATTCTGGAATAATTTGACGATGGTTGAATTGGGCTCGAATCCTACCGGCATTTTGCCTTTTTCTAAAAAGTACTGCTCGTCTTTAAAGCGAATGAATATGGCAACGCGGTCATAGTTGGTGAACTGAATTTGTTTTTTGCGCAGTCCCCAAAAACTGCGTAGCGTCTCGGTTTTTTGCGATTCGCCGCGACGATAAAAGACCACTTCTGCAAAGTCGTTAAACTCAACAGCCAAACGGACTTTAAATAAAGACTCTTCATTAAGTGCATCTTGCAAGTCTTGATTGGTAATGGTTTCAAAATTGGCGGCATTGAGTACCGTGGCAAAATCTTTAGCAAAAGCTGATTGATAGTTGGCACGCTCAGCATCGGTAATAGGTTTCAGCGTGCGGGTATCGCTATTTAGGTCAAATGGCGCATAGTTGTTTTTTAATGACTCCAGCAACCCGTGATATTGATAATGGGTCACGCTTTGCAAAAGTGTAGCAAACTCCATAAACGAACTTGATTGCGACTCACCTAAATAGGCTTGGCAAAGGTTGATGATGTCGTGTTTACGAAAAGGAATAAAGCGTGCGTTAATCATTATGCTAATATTTATTTAAACAAAATTCGCTCAGATGATAAAAAATTAATCTCGAGAATGCGACTGTTACAAACAAATAGCATGACGTTAGACTTTTTTGCTGGTTAAAAGGGATTGTTTTAGGTTAATTACTCCAGCCAAAATGCTGGTTTTTAAAATTCACGGTCGCTTTGTCATGCACTTTTAAACACGCTTTGCTAATGTTGAGCCAATTGCAGTAAGTTGTCGTGATCTGTTATGAGTATACAACCTCCACCAATCGAAGTTAAAGCTGAGTTAAACTCAGTACCTCTAGTTATAAAGCAGCTTTTTATAAGCGTGTTCATTATTTCATTGTTGATGATTGTGGTGACATATCTTTACCATTTTAATCGATTAGAAAATGATATTTATCTCAATGGCGTATTAACAGATGCCATTAATCTATTGATCCTCATATGTATATTTGCCTTTGTGCAAACATCGGTAGTAGCACAAAGAAGCTATTTATTTTTAAGTATTGGTATTTTTCTATGGAGTGTCGGGCTGACCTTCGACTTTCTAGATGAACTTGTGTTTCAGCCTATTTGGGTGGGAATTTATATCGAGGATATTGCTCGAACAATTGGTATGTTGGTTACTGGTTTTGGTTTATTTTTAGCTTTGTCAGACTTAGCTAAAACCCGCGAGCAACTTGAAGAAGAGCTAAAAACAGATGTGCTTACCAAAGCCTATAATCGCCGTTATTTCTACCACTATGTACTGCAAAATCAAGATACACCGCATAGTATTGTGATTGTAGATATTGATCACTTTAAAGCGATCAATGATGAACATGGTCATGATGTAGGCGATCAGGTGTTGATTGATTTTGTATCGCAATGCCATAAGGCATTAGACCCGCAAATTTTATTTGCCCGTATAGGTGGTGAAGAGTTTGCTTTATTTGTTCCGACTGAAGATCAAGAAATATTGAGTCAGACATGTCAGCAACTATTGTGCTTGGCCAGTAACGTGATGGTTACGCCGAGTAAAACACTCAGTGTGAGTGTAGGTTCAGCTATAAAACGCGCCACAGAAACATTTAGTAATGCAATGAAACGAGCTGATCAGGCACTATATCAGGCTAAAAACCAAGGCCGTAGCCGTTATATTCATAAACCGTAAGGGACGGTTAAGGGTTTTTGTTGTACCCTAAAGCCGAGCAAAACGATTAAGGATGAATAATGGCAATTGCTAAAAAGTTAAAGCAAAAAACACGGCAGTTTATCGACTCTAAACATATGCTTAAATCGATTACGGTGGCATCATTTTTAGAGTCAACCATAGTGCCTATACCGCTTGAAGCTGTGCTTGTTCCGTTAATGCAAGCCCGCCGTGAAAAGCTGTGGTTAATCGCATTAATGGCGACCATTGGCTGTGTTATTGGTGCTATTTTTGGTTATGCCCTTGGTTATTACCTATTTGATGTAGTAGGCGATTGGGTAATTAATACCTTCTCAAATCCTGAGCAATTCGAGCAAGTTAAACAAAAAATGCAAGCGCAAGGCTTTTGGTTTGTATTGACGCTCGGTATAGTGCCCATTCCATTTCAAATTGCCATGCTTGCCGCGGGTGCAACTAAGTATTCAATTTTTCTCTTTTTACTGGCTACGGTCATTGCGCGCTCAATCCGTTACTTTGCCCTTGCTGCTGTTGTTTATTACGCGGGTAATCAGGCTGAGCGAATTATTCAAAAGCACAAAACCAAAGCCTTAGTCGCTATTTCTGTGTTAGTACTGTTAATTTGGTGGCTTAGCACACTCATTTAACAGATAAAAAATACTGATTATGGTTATCCTGTCTATACTTTTAATTAAGGAAAGCACTAAAAAACAACAGGATGACCCATGAATACCCTAGTGGCTGCACTGCCTATTTTGCTATTGATCTGGATGATGGTAAAACGCAGCCCCATCGCTTCTTACATTGCTTTACCAATAACGGCGCTGCTCGCAGCTTTACTGCAGCTGTTTTACTTTCAAGCTGATTTAAGGCTGTTGCTTGCCAATGTGTTTGCTGGTGTGTTGTCTGTCATGACGCCCATTTCTATTATTGCCGGGGCTATTTTGCTTAATCGCATGTTGGCAATATCAGGAGCCGAAACCACGATTAAACACTGGCTCGAATCAATAAGTAGTAATCAGGTTGCGCAATTGATGATCATAGGTTGGGCATTTGCATTTATGCTCGAAGGCGCATCCGGGTTTGGTACGCCAGCGGCTATTGCTGCGCCTATTTTAGTCGGGCTTGGTTTCTCGCCTTTTAAAGTGATTGTTTTCACTCTTATCTTAAACTCAATTCCCGTTTCTTTTGGTGCAGTAGGCACACCAACATGGTTTGGTTTTTCGGCGCTACAGTTAGATGATGGGCAAGTGCTGGCTATCTCAAAATGGACGGCACTTTGCCATGTTATTGCTGCTTTGGTTATTCCTATGATTGCGCTGTGTCTTGTTTTACCACTAAAAAAGGTGCGTCAAAATAGCGTATTCATTTATTTAAGTGTGTTTTCATGTGTCTTACCTTATTGGTTGTTTGCCCAGTGGAACTATGAATTTCCATCACTGATTGGTGGTGCAGTGGGGCTATTAGTCACTATCTTTTTGGCGGATAAGGGAGTGGGTTTAGATAACTCAGCTGTAAATGCACAAAGCACGAAAAACAAGGTTGAGTTCACACCTAAAACGCTGTTTGTAGCGTTATTCCCGCTATTACTCTTGATTGTTGTGCTGGTCATAACCCGTATTCATCAGCTGGGCATTAAAGCACTGCTTAACGACGAAACGCTCTGGCTGAGTGTCAATTTGGGCTTTGCGCAATTTGAATTAAGTAAAGCGCTGATCTTATCTTTACATGAGATATTTGGCACGTCGGTGGGATGGTCGTATAAAACCTTGTTTGTTCCAGCCTTGATCCCGTTTGTATTGGTGGTGTTGATCTGCATGCCGTTACTTAAAATGAGTAAGCCACAAGTAAAGAAAATGTGCTCCGACACCTTAGGCCGTATTGCTATGCCATGTATTGCTTTAATCGGTGCGCTGGTGATGGTGAATGTTTTAATGCAAGGCGGCCATAATGCGCCCATATTTTATATGGCGAGTACCTTTGCTGATTTAAGCGGTGAGCACTGGGTGTTATTTGCCTCGTACTTGGGGGCACTCGGCACTTTCTTTTCAGGCTCGGCAACGGTGTCTAATCTTACCTTTGGCGGTATTCAATATGGCATTGCTGAGCAAGTGGGCTTATCAGAAACCTTAGTGCTTGCGTTGCAATCAACAGGAGCCGCGATGGGTAATATGATCTGCATTAGCAATATTATTGCTGTAGCCAGTATTGTTGGAGTGAATAATCAAGAAGGGCCTGTGCTTAAGAAAACCTTTTTGCCGATGCTAATTTACGGTGCAATAGTTGGGGGCTTTAGTTACCTATTTTACTGATTAAACATGTGCAGATAAAAAAGGTGCCCAGATAAACCGAGCACCCTTACGGAGTAATTTATTGAATAGCTTTTTTTACTTCGCGCCAATCAATAATTTTAAAGTTTTGCGGTGCCTGTGGCATACGGTTGTAACCATCTTGCACAATTAGCACCCCTTCAGGGTAGCCCGGTAACGCAGCTGGTGTTACCGTTAGGCCATCGGTTTCTGATACGCCATCTATTGCTATCTCTAGGTTATTGCTGATTGCAAATTTACCCGCAAACTCTAGGCTAGGGGTATTGCCATCGATAATTTTATAAAGCACATAGCTGTAATCACCTTGGCTAGAAACCACTAAATAACGGGCATCTTTCGCGTGATAGATTTCCATGCCTTCTACATCATCAACCAGCATATCGTTCACGGTTTGTAACATTACAGGTTTATTTCCTACTGTTGGCTCAGCGCCAATAAACCAAATACCTTCATCTTCTTCACCTAAAAATAGCTGTGCGGTTTTATCATCTGCACTGCAACCTTCAGGTTGGCTCGGTACACTAAATTCGCGCACTAATTGTGCTGATACGCTCTCATTATTGCCAGTTAGTTTGTATTGCTGAAATAGGCCTGATTTGTCATTCATAAACACATAGTTGCCTGTGTTTGATGAGTACATACACATACCGTAAATTTCGTTTAGGGTTGTTGGCAACTCAGCAAGATGTTGCACCTGATTGTGAGTATCGACGGTGTAAACACTGATGCTGTTATGAGTTCGGTTACTACCTGTAATCCAGGTATTCGTTGCGTTGTTGATACTGGCATGTTGGCGCACATCAACATTATTTAAACGGCCTGTTTCTAGCGCTTGTAGCTCTTTGCCTGCAAGGTCATACACCATTAAACCACGGCGTTTATCGGTACCTAAAATTAGGCTTTTTGCTGCATTTTTTGGATTTACCCAAATGGCAGGGTCATCGGCGGCATCACCAAAAGCACGCACTGCATCGGTTTGCGCTTGTGCATTGATATAAGTAACAGCCGCTGTTTTAGCACTATTTTGTTGCTTAGCTTGTGCTTTAATTAGCCCATCGATTTGACCTTTTACATAATGACCTGATTCATCATCGTACAGCACGATATCAGCTTGATTATTGTTAAAGCGCACTGCGGCAGATTCAATTGCCAGTTCACCAGCAAATTGCCAGCTGCTAAAACGTTTAGTACTCTTTTCGTAGCGATGTAATTGGTTATCTTCAGAGGTGGTAAACCATAAGCTGCCATCATCTGTTGTGCTTAAGCCGCCAACTTCAGGTGCTAAGCTGCCAAATGGCGACATCATAGCAAGGGGCTTTTTATCAGCGCGCGATTCAGCGTCGGCGTTAATTTGCCAAATGCCTAGCTCGCCTTCGCTTAGGTAAAGGGTTTTACTGTGATCATCAACCGCACAGCCTGATGTTTCACTTACGCCAGCAAACTCACGTAATTCAAGGTTTAATGCGCGTTTGTTTGCCATATCAAACACCAGTGTTTCGCGGATAAGACCACGAGCATCTGCCACAAACGCCGACACAGCTTGAGTAGTCGGGTTAGCAAATAAACACACCGCTTCAGGTTTTGCTTTGGGTGGGCTGATACGGCTAATTTCAGTCAGCTGCCATTTAGGCGCTTTTTGTAAGCTAAAAATCACCGCTTGGTCGGCTTCGTTGTCGATGCTAGCAACAAGGTAACTGTTTTTGTTGATTGCTTTTACAGATAGCGCCTCGAAATTACCTTTTTGTAATGCGTGCTGTTTACCTGTGGCATCAATAAGCTGAAGGCCTTGGCTTTGTGAGCTTAATAGCCAAGCGTCATCAGCAAGGGCTGCAGCTTGTGAGCCTTGCATATTTTCAGTTGTGCCAAAGGCTGTTAATTGGTTTTTACTTGGCGCCTCGGTTGCCGTTGTTTGGCTACACGCTGCTAGGGTGCTCAGCATCACTGCACTGGCAACAAGATTAAGTGGTTTTTTAAAATTCATGGGATCCCCAAATATACAACAAGGCAGCAATGCGCTGCCTTAATAACTCTTATGTGTATTAAAACGCGTAGCGCAGCATTAACTGAATAACAGGGCCTGCTTCTTCAGACTCCAGTTCATACTCGTCAAAATCGCGGTTGATTTGGTCATCAACCGTGTCGAACTTGTTAAACGTTTCGTCTTTGCTTGCATCAAGTAGGTTTGAGCCCACTAAACGAAGCGTGACGTCTTGCCAGCGTTTTTCTACGAATACTTCAAGGTCAGCACCGTAGTGTGTGGTCACTTCTTCACCCACGATACGGCCATAAGCATCACCTTGTTTACGGTAAGTTGCACCGAACGAAGCGCCTAAATCAGGTAGGTCTTGAATAAAACCAACGTTAAACACATAGTCAGATTGGTCGTTGAATTTACGGCTACCGAAAGTGTCATCTACTTCTGAATCAAGCCATGAGTAGTTAAAGAATACCCCGGTGTTTGGCATGCTAATGGCGCTTAGCGGCGTTGATAAATCAAGCTCGATACCTTTTACGTTGCCATCGCCTGTGTTACGCGGTTGCAAAATGTAAGTACCGTCACCTTCTGAGCCTTGTTGGCCTGTATTAGCTATTTCGATAAGGTCAGTCACATCGCGGTAGAACACATTAATACCCACAACGCCGCTTTTACCTAAGCGATACTCATAACCTAAGTCCATACCCCACGATGATTCTGGTTGTAGGTCTGGGTTACCTAAAAAGTCGTTATCGCCTAATTCTTTTTCAAGTAGAGCTGGGGTGATGTAATCAAAATCAGGGCGACGTAAGCTACGTGCAACCGAGGCACTAACACGGCCATTTTCAGAGACGTTGTAGCGTAAATGTGCCGATGGTAAGAAGAAGTCATAATCGTTTTTAGCGCTCACACCTTCTGCTTTGTCTGTAATGGTTGAGTCAGTTGTTTCGTAGCGCACACCTAACTCCCACGAGAAGTCTTGGTCTTCGTGCTTAACTAATGCAAATACATCTAGGCGGTCTTCTTCGAGTTTATTTACGCCACCAGCGGCTGCTTCAAACTCGTTGTTAAAGCCTGCCAGTGACATTGGTGTTTGGCTGAATTGATCCCAGCTTGTAAAGCTTTGCTCGCTTTCATCTTCGGCTTGATAAACCGCAGTGTCGCGCTCTTTACCTTGTACAAAGGCACCAAATTGAATTGTTTTGTTCTCGCCTGCAAATAAGCTATGTTGCCATTGTAATGACCATTCTTTGTCATCAAGGTCTACGGTTTCTTCTTCTTCCTCAAACACCATAGGTAGTTCAGAGGTATCGATTTCTACTTCTTGCTCGTAAACAGACTCTTCAAAGCTTGCAAAACCAAGCTTGAATTTACTGGTGCCACCAAAAAGGGGTAACTCATAACCCGAGTTGATGTTGTAGTTGGTTTGGTCGATGTAAGACACATTGGCGTTGTCGGTTTCAAGATTACCCCCTTCAACAATTGAGTTATTAATTGCTGTTGGGTCATCATATTCAAATGAACGCTCATCTTCAGTACGGTCGGTATCAACCCAAATCGCGCTGATATCAAACTTACTGCCATCATCAAAAGCAATTTCGTAGCTGGCATTTAGCGAGGTATCGTCACCGTCGCGAATATCTGATTGATCTTCGCGGTTATCAAATTCTTCGGTTTTGTAATTGGCGTTATTCTCTGGGCTGTCGCCATAGCGTAGGCTTGATTTTTGTTTTGGGTTATAACGACCTTGTAAGTTAGCGCCAAGTAATAAACGGCCGCCAGCAAACTCGGTGCCGTAAACACCAGCAAAGCTCTCTTTTAATTCGCCATCGTCATAACGCAGGCCACCCGCACGCAGGTAACCACCATCTAAGCTGTAACCGTCACGCAATACAATGTTCAGCGTACCGGCAATGGCATCGGCAGAGCGGTTTGCACTTGAAGCACGAATAATTTCTACACGCTCAATTAGCTCAGCAGGAATACGGTCAACAAAGAATGAGCGGTCAGCACCTGCACCAGGTACTTCTTCACCGTTAATAAGGACCTTTGTGTAAGCCGGGCTTAAGCCACGCATACGCGCGCCATCAGACTCTAAAACATCCGATAAAAACGTCACACTTGGTACGCGTTTTAATGCATCACCGGCAGTAAGCGGTTCAAAACGTTGAAAGTATTCTTGTGAGTATTCAAGCGTCGGTGCCAGCTCTTGTGAGCGGTTGCGATAACCAATCTCGCCATATACAACAAGCTCTTCAGAGACTTTAACTTTTTTCTCATCGCTGTTTTGTTCGTCTTGTGCGTAAGCGGCAAATTGGCATAAGGCGAGGGCGCTTACTAACGCCTTCGTTTTAAATTGTTTCATGGGTTTGATCCTGGTTGTCCTTGGTTTGATGAGCAAAGTACGCAGCTTAAATGACGCAAATGTGACAGAAAATCGCTAACAGCCAGTAAAAACAAGTGATTAGAGGGTTTTAAAAGTACTTTTGAGCTGCAATAACCCCATCTTGTTAAGGTAAATACAGTGCTTAAGGGGTTTAACAAGGTTTGACTGTCGTTTTGCTGTCACATCATTGAGCTAATATGACCCTGCTGCTTTAAACGCTAACGAGTTAGCATGGCAGCGTGAATTATTGTTAGGTACTGAGAATGCGATATAACCCTTTTACTCATCATCGACTTTTAACCAATGCAGTTATTGCTCTATTTGTAATTGCGTTTTTGCTAAGCGCACAAGCAGGAGAATTAAAGCCTCTTGCTGATATCGCATGGTTAGATATTTTAGGCGAGGGTGGCATTGTGCTAATGACCCTTACTTGGATAGCTGCGCTGCTTATTTCGAGGCCGCCCGGCAAAGTCACCAGCTTTTTAGTGCTTGGGCTTGGGCTTTTTATGTTTTCAGCTTCCCTTGATTTATTTGATGAGTGGTTACATCAACCAACCAATACGTGGCTTACTTGGATTGAATCATTGCCTGCGCCGATTGGTATGATTTTCACAAGCCTTGGGCTGTATCAATGGCACCAAGAGCAATACGTACTTAACAGGCAGTTAAAGCGCCGTGAAGCCCAGCATCGTGAGCATGAGTTAGTGTGCTCAATAACAGGGCTGTATAAGGCTGATTACTTACAAGCAGTGTTAAAAGAGCAATTAAGTGAGCCACAGCCTCTGCAACTAGCCGCCATTGATATTCGTGGTTTCGCTGATTTTAACGCTGAATTTGGTTTTATCGAAGGCGACCGCTTACTACGTGAAGTAAGCGAGCTTTTATTGATGAATTGCCGCCTTACCGATGTGGTGTGCCGCTATGCAGGAGACTGCTTTATGGTGCTAATGCCAAACACCAGCGCAGTACAAGCGAAAGAGCTGGTGGCGCAAATTACCTCGGCGCTGAGCCATTGTGCTTTTAAGGTCGAAGGCGAAAAACACGCTAAGTTCCAAGATGTAACAGCGGCCTTAGTGGGCAGTATGCAAGGCGATACACCACAAAGTTTAAGCTCGCGTTTACACGCTAAGTTACAACAACAAAAACAACAAAGAGTCAGCCATTGTGAAGCCGTATCTTAACCAAGATGACAAATACCTCACCGCACAAGGGCTAATTACCACGCTGGTGGAGCTGGCCTTAAGCCGCGGCATTGCACTGCATAAATTACTCAGAGGCACAGGAGTGTTTGAGCAAGACTTAATGAGTGTGCAGCATCAGTTTAGTATTTCGCAGCAAGTGCGCTTATTGACGCAGTTTAAGCAATTGATGAAATCCGCCGACAGTGGCTTTTTATTAGGCAGTCAACTGGCAAACGATACCTCTGTTGCCGCCCAAGGCGTGCTACACGCAGCGCACATCGGCCAAGCTTTAAAGCAGTTACACAATTTGCGCATGCAACTGGCACCTTTGTTATTTAGTTATAGTTATGTGCATAACGAGCAGTATTACATTGTGCTGCAAAATGCTGTGGGTTTGGATGATGAAATAAGCCAGTACGTTATGGAAATTTACAGCGCTGCGTTTTACCAAGTTCTTAAAAAAGTGGCGGGTGAGCGGGTCCCTTGTCAGTTTGAGTTTGCCTATAAACGCGCCAGACATAGCCAAGAATACGAGCAGCATTTGGGCCTCAAAGTCGCTTTTGAAAAGCCTATAACTCGCTGGGTATTGAATAAACACGCGCTCAGGCTCACTAACCCCGCGTTTAGTAGTTTTAGGTTTTCACAAATTAACTCGCAACTAGCGGCATTAAATACTGCAAACAGCACTTTTGTGGAAGCCGTAAGCCGATTAATTTATCAACATCCGGCGTTAAATTTAGAGCAGGTAGCCAGCCAATTTGCTATGAGCCCTGCAACCTTCAAGCGTAAATTAAAAGCTCATGGCGTACGTTTTTCTACCTTGTACGATGAGCAAAGTAAGCGCAAAGCGATTTACCTACTTGCCATACGCGAGCAATGCAATGAGCAAGTCGCCATGCGCTTATCATTTTATGATATTGCTAATTTCAGACGAGCATTTAAACGCTGGACCGGGCTTACGCCAAGTCAATTGAAGGGGTAATACTCACTTAGTTTTACTGAGTGATAATTGAAAAAAGCCCTTAAGCTCATCTATATGACTGATTGGATGAAGATAAAAATATATCAATTACGGGCAGTTATTTTAATTAAGCTGCGTTAGACTACTGTTATTGATGTAATTAACCGAGGTCTCAAATGATTGAGTATCCTGTTGACCAACTTCCCCAGTTAATTGATGACTTGCTTCAGTGTGACACTACAACACGTAAAAATAAGTTACTTGCTGATGCTAAAGAAAAGCTTTCTACTGAGCATTTATCGTTATTGTTTGAAGCATTACCTAAAGAACAACGTTTAGAAATTTGGCAATTACTTGATGAAGATACCCAGCATGAAATTTTCATTAACTTAGGTGGTGATAGTTGTCGCTGGTTGTTACAGAGTTTAGATGAAGCTGAGGGCTTTAAGTTACTTGACGAAGTTAGCGTTGAAGAGCTACTTGAACTTGAAGAAATTATTCCCGAACGCTTTGTTGATTATGCACGCAGACAACTTGATGAAGTTCAAACGAAGCAATACGACCTTGCACAGCAATATAATCCTGAGCAGCTAGGTCACTGGCTCGATTTTGATGCGCTTAAAGTGTCAGAAAAACTCACCGTAGCTGGCGCGCGTAAAATTTTTCAAAAAGGTTTACCACAGTACACCGAAGTGATTTATTTGGTGAGTCGTAAAGGCACACTCATTGGTGAAGTGGCAATTAATTCTTTATTTAAAGCCAATGATAACGACAGCCTGCTGGATTACGCTCACCTTGATGTGTCGGCTTTACATGCTGATGACGACTTATACGAAGCGGCCGAAGTGGTTATTCATAGCGAAAAAATGGCGATGCCAGTGGTTAACGCCGACAACAAACTATTAGGCCGTTTGTCGGTGTCATCAGCCTATGAATTGCGTCAAGAAGTAACAGACGAAGCCGCTGCAAAAGCGGGTGGTCTACGTGAAGACGAGGATCTGTTCTCGAGCGTGACCAAATCGGCAAAAAACCGCGGTATATGGCTTGGTATTAACCTAGCAACGGCATTTTTAGCCTCTTGGTTTATCGGTTTGTTTGGTGCAACTATCGAGCAAGTGGTTGCACTAGCGGTACTTATGCCGGTTGTCGCTTCTATGGGCGGTATTGCAGGTAGTCAAACGTTAACGGTTATTGTGCGCGGTTTAGCACTCGGTCAGGTGACCGACTCTAACCGCAGAGCGCTGTTGAAAAAAGAGCTAAGAGTAGGGGCATTAAATGGCTGTGTTTGGGCCTTTGTGATTGGCGTGCTAACTTATTTCTGGTTCAACGATGGCATGTTAAGTTTAACCATTACTATCGCTATCTTACTTAATTTAGTGGCTGCCTCGTTATCGGGAGTCGTGATCCCATCTATTTTGGATAAGCTCAAAATCGATCCTGCTCTTTCAGGCTCTGTGATTCTTACCACAGTCACCGACATTGTGGGTTTTGTCACCTTTCTTGGCTTAGGTAGTTTGTTGCTACTCTAAATAATTTTAAAGCAGGTTAACTCGGTGCTTAGCCTGCTTTTTTGTTAGTCATGCAATTTCAAACTTATTAAGTGTATAAAAATGCTTAAATTCACTGTGTGAAGAATCTAAATTATTAATATTAACTATAAATTTAACTAAAAAGTGCTGTAATATAGCAGGATATTTTGTTATTTTTCTGTGTGTATTGTCACTTAGAAGTTAGTAGATGAAGAAAAGTTTAACCTTTTTGTTATTTAGTTTCTGCAGCTTTAATGCTTTAGCATCAGAGAACTTTAGTGACCATGAGATATTCTGTAGCCAACAACCTCAGGCTCTATGCTTAGATTATATTAATCAACAGCTAGCGGTAGCAGAGCCTGGTTCGGCACGTTGGTATGAAATTAAGTCGTATCAGTTTGATTACTTTTACGACAAAATGGAATATCTCGCCCTTAAAGATAGCACCGAGCCATTTATAAATGGCAAAGACCTTCCGGTTGTTTTTCAAGTTCAAGTTTATTTTTATTACGCAAAGTCGATGCAATATTTCGGCAATCATGAACAAGGCCGCAAATTCGCGACTTTGGCATTTGAAAACCTACAGGCTATTTTCGATTCATTCGGTAACCCAATGCGCATGGTTGAATTGGCCAATTTGCAATACGTGTTTGGCAACAAAGAAACAGCATTGCACATATTAGATAGGGCTGAACGTCGCTTTGGAAAGAGCAAAGATCCTATTTTTCATTTTGAACTTGCTTCAAATAAAGCCAATGTTTTCCATTCACTGGGTGATGTAGATGGAGCAATCGCAAGTCGTCGGGTTGCTGTAGATTGGATTTTAAAAACAAACCATAAGCGTAAAATCTCTGTAGCATTAGGCAATTTAGCGAGAACGTATCAAATACTTGCTCAGTACGACGAAGCAGATAAATTGTATGTTCAATCACTTAAGTATATTGATGTAGAGTCTGATCGTTTTGTTCTTGCTATTTATAAGCTACGCTTGGCTGAAATCAATTGGCAGGCAGGCAAGCCAGAACAAGCTTTAAAGTGGTTTAAGCAAGTGCATAAAGGTGACATTCGTAAAACACACGCGAAGCTTTATGCACAGCTAGAAAACGTACTTTAAATATTGTAAAAACAGCCCGGTTTTTCGTCTTCACCCGGCGCTAAAATTTGTAGGTGAGTTGACTCACCTTGTTCCATCAACGGTTTCATTGTCTTATCAAATTGTTTAGCGGCATGTTCAATTAATTTTGCTTGCTGTTCTAACGCTTTAAAATCGGCATCATGAGCAGCCATAAGTTTATTGAGTTCTTTAGCCAGTTTATCTTGCTCTTTTAATAAGCTTTTATTAATTCGTAGGTGGTTCTCGTCTTCAATAACTGCTTCTTCGGTGATCGCTTCTATTTGCTCAGAATAGTCAGTAACTTGTTGTTCTATGTCACTAATTGGTTGTTCTAGCGCTTCTAGTTTTACTTGTTCACGTTCAAGCTCTAGGTATGCAGCAATCTGTTCGTTATTGAGGGTACTTTCGCTTACCTTTTTACAGTCTTTAAAAGTAATAACGCGATAATCACCTTGGTTGTTTGCTGTACTGGCATTTGAGAGGCCGATACACGCTGTAGTGGCTGTGATTAAGAGTGCACTTGCGCTGATGCGTACTAAATTCATAATGATGTCCTAATGGGTTATGTTATTTAGTTAGTCGTCGCAAATGTGAAAAAGGTTGTTTAAATTTTAAATTTATATCCCACGCCATAAATTGACTCAATGTAATGGCTATCAGGGTCGGCTTGAGTCAGCTTTTTACGCAAGTTTTTAATGTGTGAATCAATACTGCGCTCGTAGCTCTCAAAGTACTTCCCTTGGGTCATGGTCAGTAAATCTTGGCGTGAAAAAACTTTATTAGGTGAGGCAATTAATATTTTTAATAAACTAAATTCATTTATTGTAAGTTTCAGTTCTTCATTTTTTACCAGTACTTTGTATTCGCTCGGATCAACAATAATATTGCCTGCTGTGAATGTACTCGGTTTGCTACTTGGCATTCGGCGTCGTTTTAAAATGGCTTTCACACGCGCCATTAACTCTTTTGGCTTGAAAGGTTTAGTAACATAGTCATCGGCACCTACATCAAAACCAATTAAGTGATCAATTTCTTCGACCCGTGCGGTAAGCATAATAATAGGCACATCACTGTATTGTCTTATCTTGCTGCACAACTCGATGCCGTTTGTGCCTGGCAACATGATATCGAGAATAATCAAATCAGGGTTTAGCTCATTAACAGCATCCAGTGCGCAGTTGCCATCGTGAATTAGGCTTGTTTTAAACCCTTCAAGATATAAATACTTTTCTATTAATTCGGCAATTTTAACTTCATCTTCAATAACGAGAATATGCTGTTTAGCTAAGGTTTCTGACATATTATTGCGCCTCTGCAAGCGGGAGTTTTAACGTTATACACAGACCGCCGAAACGGCTTTTAGTTGCATTAATTTTTCCCAAGTGGGCTTCAACAATTGTTTGGCAAATTGCCAAGCCTAAGCCAAAACCGCCGGTTTTTCTGTTACGAGAGCTATCGGTGCGATATAAACGATCAAATAGTTTTTCAAGGGCTTCATCAGGAACACCAGGGCCTGAGTCTTCTATCGACAAAAATACATGATGGTTAGACACAGTTAAATCTAACCAGACTTTTTGCTGTTCATCTGTATAGCGTAAATTATTTTCTAAAATGTTTTGTAGTACTTGCGTAATACGATTTTGGTCGGCCAAAACCATTACCGTTTGCTCTGGTAAGGTGGCATTAAGCGTGATGTTTTTGGATTGAAATTTAAACGCATACTTATGCGCTTGTAGGGCTACCAAGGCATTAAAATCTATGGCTTCCATGTGATAGTTAAAGCTGTGTCTGTCGAGTGAGCTGACTTTATGTAAGTCGTTCACAAGTCGGTTTAACAGCGCCACTTCTTCTTGCAGTGAGCTTATTGCTTTTTGGTTTGGTTCGATAATGCCATCGTTAATAGCCTCTAGTTCACCCTCTAAAATAGTTAAAGGCGTGCGCAGCTCATGAGAAATATCCATGATCCATTGGCTTTGCTGCGATTCAAAGCGTCTGAGCTCTGTGGCAATACGATTAAAATCATCCGCTAAGGTAGCAAATTCATCACTGCTGTTGACGGTTATTTGGGTCTCAAACTCGCGTTCAGCAAGGGCTTTTGCGCCTTTTTTCAGCTCTGAAATAGGGTTAGTAAAATGACGTGCGAGTAAGTAACTAAACAATAACGCAATTAATAAACCAATCCCTGCTGTCCACAAACTGATATTAATTTGTGTATTAAGGTAATGTTGAGTCAGTGCGCTAACATGATTGCGGTTAGCATGCAGCTGAAGCACCGCAACAACGTCACCATTGTGAGTGATTTCTTGCTCGTTCACGACCTCTGTTTCGGTATTGCCAGCAATCAGTATTTCGCCTTTTGCATCAAGCAAGCTTAGGCGTTTCTCAAAGGGTATAAAGTCATTAGCCATGGGTTTATTGCGAGGCGGTGGCTTATGCATGTCAGCAAAGTTTGCAGGCTCGTTAAACTCAGTTGATGGGTCAAATTCAGGTGGTTGGTCGAACGATGGTGGCATCCCAAAATCATCAGGGGGTGGCATAGCCTCATTTTGCATACGCTTTTCGGGAGGGCCATCTTGTGTAAAAGGGCCGGGCTTTCTTGGTTTTGGGCTATTGGGGGAAAATAATAAACGGCTTGAATGAAAATTGCGGTTAATTAGCTCATACCACAGCGCTTTAGAATCGATAAACATCCCAATCGAACCCGTTTGCTGATACTGCTGGCTAATTTCAGTGGCTATACGGTTAAATGCTTCGTTATCTATATCTTCAAACACATTATTGAGCATACGCTTATTGGTAATTGCATTCAGACCAAACATGGTCAGTACCAGCAATAACGTAATAATTAGATTAGTAATTAAGAGTTTGTGAATTAACTTCATAGATGTAATAGTAAAATGTAATAGCCAGAAATGAATATACTATAAATGTCTATTTTTTGGCATGCGCATCCTAGTCACTCTATAAAAGCACCACTTTTTCCACACAAAGTCTCTACATTTGTTCTTTATACTCGATGCTAATTACTCAAGTTAGCGAAGGGGCACAAGATGACTTTAAAACCTGAACTTTATACTCGTAGAAAAATGCTTAAAACATTAGGTGTTTCAGTTGCTGCTGTGCCTATGTTGGCATTTTTAGGCTGTAACTCAGATACAGTATCGTCAACGGATACAACATCAGATACAGACACTTCAACAGGCACAGACACCAGCACTGATACAGGCGATACAACAACCACGAACGACAGTGATTATGTATCTGGCACAACAGCGCTTATTACTGATGACTTTCCTGATGACAGTATTTTTGAAACATCAACCGCATGTGTGTTAGCACTTACTCAAGCAACAACCGAAGGCCCATGTTACTTCCAAGCTGATTCAGACGAAGATATTTCGGATGGCTTATCCGGTTTACCTATGATGCTGTGCTTACAGTTAATTGATAGCGACTGTAACCCATTAGCAAATTACGAAATCTCGGTTTGGCACTGTGATACCAGCGGTATTTACTCGGGCGATACTAGCAGTAGTTCTGATAGCTCACGTTTTGCCGGTGACTTCTGTACAGATGGCGATGCCGAAGCTGAGGCAAGTACTTGGTACCGTGGTTCATTGATCACAGATAGCAGTGGCCGCGTGAACTTTAAAACGCATTTCCCTGGTTGGTATTCTGGCCGTACTATCCATATTCACTTTAAAGTAGCAAACAACAATAACGACTATGTAATTAGCCAGTTCTGTTTTACTGATGCGTTTGCAAAAGAAATTTGTACCACTCACAGCGATTACAAATCACGCGGTGAACAAGATACAACTCTTGCTAGCATCGATAACGTGTTTGGTAGTGATTATGAGCAGTTTATTTTAAATACAGCACAAAATAGTGATGGCACTTTATTGGCGTATCACACTATTCAAATTAGTTAATTTATTCACTCATCATTGTAGGTTAGGGCGTGTTAGCAATTACTGCTTTCACGCCCTATTTTTTTAGAAGCTATAAGTGATGTTACCGTAAATAAAACGGCCATCTAAGCTGTATGGCGCAAAGCCACTATAAGGGAATATGTGGTTAAAATCGCTATAACCAATATTGCTTACAGTATCTTGAGGGTACTGATCGAATAGGTTATTGGCACCTAATGCAAACTTCCACTGCTCATCAGGGCGATAAGCCACTTCTAAGTCAGCAATCCATTTTGCATCAAGTACTTCATCGTTTTCAGCACTATTTGAGGTATCAATAACTTCACCATAACGAGTTGCTCGTAATGTGGTTTGGAAGTTTTCATAATCCCACGTTGCAGATAGGTTCCATTTATCCGCTGGTGTACCTTTTTCAAAACGAGTTACTTCTCGACGAGAAAAATACTCGTAGCTGTCACCTAACGCCTCTAATTCCGGTGGATTTTCTTTAACGTGTGTTACTTCAGTGTCGTTAAAGTTAACCGCAGCACTTAAGCGTAAATCACCATAGCTTTCTAAGCCTAATGAGTAAGTAGCAACAATATCAACACCTTGTGTACGTGAATCAATAGCATTGGTGAAGTAGCGAACGCGTTGTGTATTAACTTCGCCAGCTTCGGCTAAAATCGCTTCAACTTCTGGGCCACTTAAGTTTTCAGATAATACGATACGGTCATCAATTTCAATGCGATACGCATCAAGAGTTAAGCTAAAACCGCCTTGAGTAAAGATGAAACCTGCCGTCATATTAACTGACTCTTCAGCATCTAAATCACGAGCCCCTAGTGCTTGCGCTGCAGGTTCATCTACAGGGAATAAACCTACTTCACTTGGCACACCATTCTCAAATAAAGTACTTACCGACTTATATGAAGTTTGGGCAAGTGATGGCGCTCTAAAACCTGTGCTAATTGCACCACGTAACGACAGTGACTCATTAATGCTGTAACGCGAAGCTAGTTTAGAGGTAAAGGTGCTACCAAAATCGCTGTAATCTTCAAAACGACCTGCTAAAACAAGGTTCCAATCTGTTGTTAGATAAGTATCAAACTCAGCAAATATTGCAATGTTATGGCGGCTTTTATCAGTTGCACTTTCAGGTGAGAAACCCGGTAATACTTGTGCGCCACCGGCAGCAACAGGGTTACCTTCGTCATCTAATACGGTTAGGTAAGAGGCCGTTTCACCCGCTTTGATTTGATAGTTTTCGTGGCGGTATTCAGCACCAATCGTCACAAACACATCATCAGGTAAACCTAAATCTAGCGTGCTGCTGGCATCCATATTGACTAGGTATTGCTCATATACGAGCGAGCCATCATCAAATTCTGTTGGGCTGCTAACACCCATAGAGGTATTTAAACTGTTGCTTACGCCAATACCAAAGTCATTGCGACCATAATTGCTGCTTACATCCCACGCCCAGTCATTGGTTTCGCCATTAAGGCCAATTGCAAATGAGTAGTCATCTACATCAGTATCTATTTGCGGTAAGAAGCCGTCAGGATACACTTCAGTTAAGTTACGAGAGTCTTTGGCACGACGATAAAAGCCACCCGAGTTACCTTCACGGTTTGAGTAACTTGCAAAAGAGTAAAGTGATAACGAGTTATCAAACTCATAACCTAGGTTATAAAAAAGCGCGAAATCTTCAATGCTTGCTTTACCAAAACGGTGGTTATAGCGGTCAAAGTCGAATTCACGAGGGTCTAAATTGCCATTTGCATCACGGCTGTACTGTTCGCGTTGGTCAAAACCAGAGCGATTCGTTGGCTCGTTATTTCGTGACTCAATAGACAGGTTAATAAAGCCATTATCACCCAGCGCAAAACCCGCGTTAGCGCTTGCTGTGCGTGAAATACCATCATTTACTTCACGGTCGCCGCCAGTCTCAAAGCTAAGGTTGCCTTCGCTATCAGTTGTGGTGTTTAGTAGCTGAGGAGACCCTGCCATTTGTGTATCGTATTCACCATATGTGAAGCTCACGCTGCCGCCTTCATCGGCGTCTTTTAATACAATATTGATCACACCAGCAATCGCGTCAGAGCCGTATTGAGCAGCAGCACCATCACGAAGTACTTCTACGCGTTTAATTGCTGAAGTAGGAATATTATTTAAATCAACAGCTGTTGAACCACGGCCTACCGTACCGTTTAAATTTAATAGTGCACCCGCATGGCGGCGTTTACCATTGATAAGTACTAATGTGTGGTCAGGAGCAAGGCCACGTAAAACAGCCGGTTTTGCATGGTCAGTTCCATCAGCAATGGTGGCACTAGGGTAGTTAAAGCTAGGTAACTGAGAGGCAAGTACTTGGCTCATATCAAGTTGGCCAGTGCTTGTTAGATCGCGACTTGTTAATAAATCGACAGGTACAGTACTTTCAGAAATACTACGAAGGCTTCGGCGAGTACCTGTTACAGAAATAACTTCAACATCTTGAGCAGTGTTTTCTGTTGTTTGCTCAGCAGCGATTGCAGTCACTGATGTAGCTAGCGTACTTGCAATAGCGAGTTGCAAAGGTACTTTTTTAAAAAGTGTCATTGTTGGATCCCTTGTGACGTTGATTTCACGTTGCAGTTTATCAATAAAAAAGGAACAAACAAATAACATAAAAGTATACTATATGATTATCTAAACAAGCTATTTAGCTCATAGTTCTACACTAAAATAACCTTTTATGCGCTTATGCTTATTTTATTTCTGCCTTCTGTTTTTGCTCGGTATAAAGCAGTATCTGCAGCACAAATTAGTGCCTCAGAAGTACGGTATTGATTATTAAACTCGCAAGCAATTCCTTGACTTACACTTATTCTAAAATCACTCGGTAGGCCAATTTCAGTAAATGACATATTGTTTATTTTTATTTGAATATGTTTTGCAATAACTGCTGCCGTATCTTTTTGACACCTTGGTAATATAACCGCAAATTCTTCACCACCATAACGGGCTGCCAAACAGTCATGAGAGGGGAGTGATTCTGCAATTATACTCGCTACTTTTTGTAAGCACTTATCGCCTTTAACATGACCAAATCGGTCATTAAATAATTTAAAATAATCAATGTCGATTAATATAGTGCTAATAGCTTGGTTGGTTTGCACGCTTTCTTGCCAATGCTCTTTTAATGACTCTTCAAGGGTTAATCTATTTGCAAGGCCGGTTAAATGGTCAGTGGTGGCCTGTTTAACTAAGCGATTATATTGCTCTTTGTGCGATGATAAATCATGTAATACACAAATAAATAAATTATCTGCAACGGCAATGTTTTTTGGCAAGCTTGAAATACATAAATCCGCTTCAAGGGTTTTACTATCGGCGCGGTTTATTTTAACTTCGTTTGGACCAAGGCTTATCGGCGAGTCTTTATGATCTAACCAACTGAGTAGGGTATACATGTATTTATCACGGTCGGTGTCGTGTAGGTAATGTAAAATGTTTTGCCCGATTAACGCTTCTTGGTTGTCACCTAAAAGCTGTGCCGCCATCGGGTTTGCAAATTCAAACGTGCCTTGGCCATTAATGATAAACACTCCCTCAGGAATGTTCTGAAACATTTGGGCAATCAGCGCAAGTTGCTCTGAATTGATAGACTGCGCAAGTGCGTTTTTAGCTTCTGATTTAGCAGTGCTTGGTTGTTCATTTTTGTTGTTAGTAGACACGTTCGTTTCCTTTTTGCCGATGCAAACGATTTTGGTGTCTATAAAGTTACTTAAAAAAGTGCAAATTAACCTTCTGGTAATCTTCTGGTTTTAATTGTTTGTTTTTAAATGTAAAAAAGCTCCTTGAAAGGAGCTTTTTATGAAGTTTTTTTAGTTTTAGTCTTCATTTTTTACTTGCGGATCGGCACTTTCATAGCTTGTGCCATTGCACTCAACGATGAAAATCATACACGCAGTGCCGCTATTTTCATCAGTATCCGCTATTTCAATTGTTTGACCATCATTAGTGACTTTAAAGCTAAAGTCTTGCTCGCAATCACCTTCAAGGTTTGCAAATTTAGCACCTGTAAATTGAAAGCCAGCATCAACAGTTGCGTCATCAAGTGTATAAATACCTAGGCTGTTTCTTTCATTGACAGTACCGCCACCAGAAACTTGCTGACCGTCTTGGAAGTATGTGAATACAGCTTCATTTTCAGTGTTAAGTGTAACATTCACTGTAAAGTTGTAAGTTTGACTTTCGCTCATTGTTATTACCTTCTAGTTGTTTTTTATAGATCAAAGTTAGTAATACCTAACTCTATTAGTTTACTTTTAATTGTGTTGACTTCACTTTCCTTATTCAAACATGTGTAAGCTTGTATAAGGGGGTGAGTTATTCTTATGCTTTTACTGCGGTAGTGTTTTTCATTTATTGAATTAATGATACCTCGGCAAATAGAACTTTTAACTAGTTTATCTTTTGATAGTTTTGCTTTTATTAAACTTACTTTTATAAAATCAATGTTACTTTCTATTTTTTCTTTATTACTTTCTCTTTCCTTATAGTCAGTATTATTCTCAAGTTTTAGTAAGAGGCTCTCTGCTTGGGAGAAGTTTTTTACGTTTATTAAGTAATTTATGATATTTAATTGGATTTCAATAATTTGAGATTTTTCAAAGCCATTGCTATCAGTGTAGTTAACTATTTCATCGATATTTTTTTTACTTTCTTCGGATAGCATTAATTGAAATGAAAGAGCCCTGTAATATTTGCGTTTGAAATTTTCATTTTCAGGATCTTGTAAACGTGCTTTGTTTATTGCAAACAATGCTTTTTCTACTTTTCTATAAGCATCTTGTTTATCTGGAAAGTAACTTAAAAGATAGCTTTGTTGCATATAAATATTAAAAATGTCGCTAAGAAGACTGGCATCATCAGGTCTTATTTTTAGGACAGAATCTAATTGATTAATAGCCTGCTCAAGCATGGTCAATGCCTCGCTTAAATTTCCTAGCCTTTCTTCTGTGCTTGCAATCCAGCTAATGGTGTCTGTTTTATCGCGTAATAAATTTTTGTTATTAGGTTTAAGCTCAAGGGCTTGGTTTTTAAGTTTTAAAGACTCAGTAAAGCTTTGTTTTGCAAGTGCGTAATTAAACTGTTTTAAATACAGCGAGCCAAGTGAATTGTGTGAGTAAGATAGCTCCATAATTGAATTAAAGTCATTAGGGGCAAGCTGATACATCATTTCGCTGTAAGCCAAGTAACGTTTGAACATTGGCTCAGTCGCTAAATAATTACTTTGCTCATAAGTTAAATTACCAAGCCAAAAAGCATTGGCCCCTGCGAGCATTAAAACATCTAGGTTGTTGGGTTGAATTTTTAGTAATGATTCTAGGCGCGTTCGTGCATTTTCAAAGGCAGTGAAGGCCTCGTCGGTTTTGCCGCGAGAGTAAGCGACTTCGCCCATGGCCTCTAAGGTTTGAGCGTATTGAAAACGGTTATTAAACTCGGCTTGTTTATCGCTAAAGTCAAACAGTGACGCTGTTTCTTCGTCTTGGTTGGTAAAATACTCAAGGGCTTTGTTGCTAATACCATCCAATAAATCCATGCGCTTAACGCTTCTGAGTTTGTCGGCAAATTCACCGACCATAAAACCCAATAAACTCTCCGCTTCTTGGCGTTTTTGTTTTGCTATTTGTTCGGCGTGATAGCTGCGCACGCTCATAAATGTGGCAATAAAGGTTAAGCACACAAGTGCAGCCGCCGTTATTTGTAACACGCGTTTTTTACGTTTGGCTTTATTGTTAGAAGCCTTAATTAACGCTTGTTCGTCACTCGATAAGCTAAACATAGGGTTTTTAACTAGGCTTTGTGCTTCTTGCAGCGGTTTGCCTTGGGCTAATAAAAAGTCGCTGTGTTTTTGTTCAAGCAGCCATCGCTCGGTGGCAAGTTGCACGCGGCTTTGAATTGCTAAGCTTTGTTGGTGCTCTTGCACCCAATCTATGGCGCGTTGCCAATGGCGCAGCAGCGCTTCGTGGGCAAGGCTAAAGCAGGCTTGCTCATTTTTAAGGTGCGACACAAACAAACGGCTGTCGACCATAGCCTGAACAAGCTTGGTCGCAGCAGGGCTGGTTAATTCGCTCCAACGTGCAGCGCGGCTGGTGAGCGTTTCGCCATCTGGATTTAAAGTGATCAGCTTAGAAAGAACTGCGGCAAGTTCAGTTTGTTGGTCTTTGGGTAATTGGCAAAATACTTGTTCTGCTTTTTGGCCGATGGCTCCTTCGATGGTGCCTAGGGCTTGGTATTCAGAAAACAATAATTCGTTGTCTGGGCTGCGCTGCAAGTAAAGCTGCTGCAAGGTGTATTGCAGCATTGGCAATGCATCTGGGTTATTGGCAGTATCGTTACAAAGTTGTTCATCAAGCGGTGTGTGGTGCTCTGGGTGATGTTGCCAACTTAAGCCTGCTGCAAGTGCTGGCAAACGGATCATTTGCTTAAGCTCAGAGCGAGTTGGCGCTAATAAGTCAAAATGTGCGCCATTGGCTTTGCCCGACATTAAACTTGGTTGACTCACTACTTGCGGGTAAAAGTCATTACGACAGGCACTAAAAATGATCATGCAGCCACTTGTTGCTAGGCGCTCAATAAGTGCTAACAGCTGGTTGCGCTCGTCATCGCTAAACAGCGGCGATGACAATAGCACTTCGAGCCTGTCGATAAATAAAAATAAATAGGGCGTAGTGCGCTCTTTATTTAGCGCTGCAAGTGCTGCTTTACATCGGGAAATAACCTGTTCTGGGTCTTTTAATAACAATTCAGCCAACGCATCGGCACTTATATCGCTAAGTACAGGTGCGTCGTTTATTTCTAAATCGAGCAAGGTTGAGGCTAAATCAAGCAGTAAGCGCTCTTTGTTGACATCGGCAAAGTCGAGTTGGCAGTAACTGTGTACTCTAATGCCATCGTAGCCATTACTCGACATTAAAGCGGGCAATACACCTGCGTTAACTAACGACGATTTACCTGAACCACTGGCTCCCAAAATTAAGCAAAATGCGCGACCAAACTCAATTTGAGCCGACACTCGCTGTAGCAAAGTGGCAATTTGTTTGTTACGACCAAAAAATACATCGGCTTGCTCTGGTGCAAATGCACTTAAGCCAACAAAGGGCGAATCACCTTGCCAACTGGTTTGGCTGGCTTTTTGCTCTTCGTTGAGTGGAAAGTTGATTTCGGCAATAACCCGATAACCACGTTTACGAATGGTTTCGATGTAATGCGGATCGCTTGCTTTATCGTCAAAGGCTTTACGTAATTGGGTGATCACTTTATGCAGGGGGTTGTCACCCAGCGCCACATTTGGCCAGCAATGGCTGATAATTTCTTCGCTCGTTAGTAGCTCACCTTGTTTTTCGCATAGCAGCAGTAATACATCCATCGCCTTGGGTTCAAGATGCTTTGTTTGTTCACCGCGCCTGATTGAATTAGTGGCCGGGGTAACTTGCCATTCGCCAACGAAAAACAGTGCCGTATTCATAGTGTTATCTTCATTGTTATTGTTAGAAACGCAGTCCGATTGGACCGATTTTTTATAAGACTACGCGATACTTTGATTAATACAATATTATGAGATTAACAGCAAGCGCCTTGCCTTTTCTGACATTAAAAAATCATATTGGTGTCATGTTTATAAAACTTTTTGTAAAGTTTGTTTGACTTTTTGTGTTGCTAGGTTAATCTTTAGTCAAGTTTACTTTACTTTTAAGGTGAGAATAATGGATCAGACAGGATTAACCTTTAAACAACGTAATAAGCAGAACACGCTAAACCTCGCGAAATGGACATCAGCATGGGTGATTACTTTAGCAATTGCCTCATTTGGGCCGCATTTTTTATGGCAAGAGCAGGCTGTTTTTAGTGTTGTGGCAATCTTACTTAATGTAGTAGTTGGCATTATGATGATTTTATCGAACAAACGACAACTTCAAGGAATGGATGAGCTGCAGCAGCGTATGCACTTTAATGCAATGGCGATTACATTGGGTGCAAGCTTAGTATTTGGTTTAGCTTATTCGGTTGTGCAATCAAGTGGCTTAATAAGCTTTAAAGAAGATATATCGCACCTCGTACTCTTTATGGGCTTAACCTATTTAGTGAGTCTTTTAATGATGAATAAGCAGTTAAACGACGAGGGCGAGGAATGAAAAACCGCTTGAAAGTGCTTCGTGCTGAGCACAACTACACCCAAGCAAAATTAGCCGAATTACTCGATGTATCAAGGCAAACAGTGAATGCTATCGAAAAAGGTAAATTTGATCCAAGTTTGCCATTAGCATTTAAAGCCGCGCGTTTATTTAACCTGAGTATCGAAGAGATATTTCAGGATGAGTAAGTCTGATAGCGTAAGAGGCGTTTTAACGCCGAATGTTAAATCATTCTTGTTAAACGCCTTTTTGCTACGCGATATAAAATCGCAGCTAGATTTTTGTTAACTTTCGACTCGTAGTTTTTTCATCTGCATCGCACTTAACGACCACATTAAAAAACCACCTAAGAATAGTGCCGCAGAAACATAGCCTGTTTGACTAGGGAGTGCTCCTTCAGCAATAGCCATGCCGCCAAGCCAAGGGCCTATCGCATTAGCTGTATTAAACGCACACTGTACTAGCGCACCAATCATGGCATGCCCTTGTGGTGATACATCCATTAATAGCGATTGGATCACGGTACCTAAACCAACACTAAAGCCTATAAAGAAAATCACCGCGTATAACAGCCAAATATTATGGCTTGCGCTTACATAACTGGCTGCAAATACTACAGCACCAATTAGCGCTGCGCCTGTGGTTTTCAGCGGTGAGTGGTCGGCGGCTTTACCTAATACATAGTTACCTAAAGTACAGCCAATACCAAACATAATCATCGCAATAGAGATAGTGTAAGCAGGGGTATGGGTGACTTCTAAAATAGTGTCGGCAATGTAAGTGTAAACACAAAATACGCCACCAAAACCAATAATGATGATACCCAGAATAGTCCATACGAGCTTGTTCTTTAATACACTTAACTCATCGAGAATCGATGTTGGCGCGGTATTCTTTACGTTAGGTACGTATTTCACAATCAATACCAAGGCAACTAACGCAAGTACAGCGGTGCCTGCCAAACAATAACGCCAGCTAAAGTTTTGCCCCACTAGGGTGACCATGGGCACACCAACAATAGTGGCAATGGTTAAACCCATAAATACTTTTGACATAAAGCTTGCGCGTTTATCGGCAGGGGCGATATCGGCTGCCAATAAAATAGCAGCGGCGAAGTAGGCACCGTGTGGTAAGCCACTTAAAAATCGAAATAAAATAAGTTGTTCAAGCGAGTTTGCAAAAGCACTTAAACCATTGAATAAAAACATCATACTGACAAACATCAACAGTGCATTTCGCTTACGCATGTTGGCGGTTGTGATCATAAATAGTGGGGCACCGACAACTACGCCAATCGCGTAAGCACTGATGGCATAACCACTTTGCGCTGGCGTAGACGAAAATGTTTCGCTGATCAGGGGCAACATTGGCATCATAGAAAATTCTGATAGGCCCAAAATGAATGTGCCTAAAGCCAATACTATCAGAATGGTAAACGTGCTTGCGTTGCCTTGGGAGTTGGCTACGTTAGTCATGTAATTCCTTTAAAATAAATTTAAAAACAAAATAGATTTTTGATAATTGAAAATGCCAGTAACAAATACTTTGTTCTGGAGTAGAGGTGTGTGCCCAGCGCTATTGTAATACAAATTAATGGAGTTGATACAGTACTTTTTGGAACGTTCTATATTTGTTTGCTATAAGAAAATAACCTGAACTTCTTAAGTCTTTGCTGTTCAAAATAAATACAGAGAAAAAGCCAACTATACTTGGTTAACTGAATTGGTTTAAAGGAGAGCGCAATGAAAAAGATATTTGCCTGTATCGACGGTTCATGCATGACCGATGCGGTGACAGAAGCGGCTATTTGGATTTCTAAGCGCTCCAGCCATCCAATTAATTTTCTGCATGCATTAGAGCCACCTTTGCCGCAGGGCAGTGATGATTTAACCGCAATTATTGGCTTAGGTTCGCAAACCTCATTGTTAGAGCAATTGGCAAAACTTGAGCAAGAACGCAACAAAGTAGCGTCGCAGCATGGTCAATTATTGCTAGATGAAGCAATGAAAAAAGCCGAGCATGCAGGCCTAACCGAGATTGAGCAACAGCAGCTTTCAATGAGTCTTGTTGATGCCTTACTTGAACATGAAGACAATGCCCGTGTGATGATTATTGGCCGTTCTGGTAAAGGCCATTACGATGATTTTAAAGTACTGGGCTCGCATATTGAAACGCTGATCCGTCAGGTGCATACCCCGGTTGCGATTGTGCCGCCGCAATTTCATGAGCCTACAAATTTTATGCTGGCTTATGATGGCAGCGAAAGTACCGACAAAGCGATTACACAAATTATCAATGGCGGGATTTTATCCGGCTTAGATTGCCACTTGGTGATGGTTGATAAACAAGACGGTCACTGCCAAGACAAACTTGATACTGCCTCAGCAAGGCTGGCTGAAAACGGCTTTAATGTGAGAGCGCGCATGCTCGATGGCGATGTTTACCAAGCGCTGTGGCGATATAAAAGTGACCACGCTGTTGATTTAATGGTGATGGGCGCATTTGGTCACTCTAAATGGCGGCAATTCTTTTTAGGCAGCACGACCTTAAAAATGCTTGAAGATAGCCGTATTCCATTAGTGGTGCTGCGCTAAGTTATTTACCTGTGACAGGGTGCGACAATATGTCACGTGTTCAGACTAATTAATGAGTTTTATAATCGGCGTCATTAATTATTTGCTTTGATTTTAAAAGAGTTATGAACACGCAATCTTCTCGCCCTGGTTTTTTATTTTCTAAAATTGCTGCAGCACTTAGCTGTGTTTTAAGTATTTCGGCCTTTGCTGATGATTCTATTGAAGTGATAGAAGTACAAGGTCATGCCCAAAATAACCATCAGTTAGTTGGCTCAGCAGACGCGTTACTGAAAGATTTAGGTGTTGATTTTTCAGCGGCCGGAGGGGTGTCTAACTTGCCGGTGATGAACGGCATGATGGGCGATAGAGTTAAAGTATTAGTTGATGGTGCTGATGTCACAGCAGCGTGTGCTAATCAAATGAACCCGCCACTCTCTTATGTGTCGGCAAACCAAATTGCCTCTTACAGTGTCGTTGCTGGTGTATCACCGGTAAGCAGTGGCGGGGATAATATTGCCGGTGTTATTAGGGTAAATACGATTGCCCCTGAATTTAGTGATTCAGACTCAGTGAACTGGCGTGCAGGCTATGTTACAGCAGCATACAAAAGCGTTAACGATAG
This sequence comes from Pseudoalteromonas sp. APAL1, assembly GCF_021532475.1. Lineage (NCBI taxonomy): Bacteria > Pseudomonadati > Pseudomonadota > Gammaproteobacteria > Alteromonadales > Pseudoalteromonadaceae > Pseudoalteromonas > Pseudoalteromonas sp. APAL1. The sequence goes on from NZ_JAKGAW010000005.1 coordinate 89,605, forward strand.
CCAAGCATACGCGCTAGGTGCTAGCCTTGCGAGCAAACAATTTAGCTTGTCTTACCAAGGCAGCTTTGAAGATGCGAACAGCTATGATGATGGGCATGGTGAGCGTGTACTTAATACCTTATATCGAGTGCAAAATCATGCTTTAACGGGGGCTATTCGTGATGAGAAACAACAGCTTGTAGTAAAGCTGATGCATCAAAAAATTCCTTACCAAGGCTTTCCTAATCAATACATGGATATGACCGATAACACCAGCTATGGTTTTGTTGCTCAGTATCAACGTGAGCTTGAAATTGGTGATTTGCAGGTGCAAGTGAATGCGCATGATGTAAAACACGAAATGGGTTTTTTCAGTAATGAGAAAACCGGCATGATGCCAATGAATACCGATGCACAAGATTACAGTTACCAAGTTCATTGGCGCACTGATTTATCAAAACAGTCATCATTAATGCTTGGTCAAGAATACTACGGTTATCGAATTGATGATTGGTGGCCGGCGGTTGCAGGGTCAATGATGATGGGCCCAAATGAATACGTAAACATTAACGATGGCAAACGTGACCGCCTTGCGGCATTTGCTGAGTACCAAAACCAAGTAAACCAAGCATGGTGGGTGTCGGCAGGTGTTCGTGTTGAGCAAGTCACCACAGATACTGGCGAAGTGCAGGCTTATAACGAAGGTGGCAAGAGCGGCATGGCTAATATGGGCTCAATGATGGATATGTCAAAAACCGACGCCCAAGCTGCGATGGAATTTAACCAATTAGACCGTAAACGTGACGACACTTTAGTTGATATCAGCTTGCTTGCTCGCTATCAATTATCGAATAACGATGAGCTGCAATTTGGTTTAGCTCGTAAAAACCGCGCACCTAATTTATATGAGCGTTACAGCTGGGGTGTAGGCACGATGGCAACCACTATGATTGGTTGGTTTGGCGATGGTAATGGTTACATTGGTAACCCAGATTTAGAAGCCGAAACAGCGCACACATTGAGTTCAAGCTACACCAAACTTGCCAAAGACGATAGCTGGCAAGTAACCGCAAATGTTTGGTACACGCAAGTAAATGATTATATTGATGCTGAAGTGACTAAAAGCTTTAATCGCACTGACATGGCGCATACCAAGCGCAATATTCTTACTTTTACGAACCTAGATGCGACACTTTACGGTGCAAAACTGGCGGGCTTGGTAGAGCTTTACAACACAAAGCGAGCAGGAAAGTGGCAGTTAAAAGGCTCACTAACCAGTACTCATGGCGAGCGTGATGATAGCAATGAAGACTTATATCAAATTATGCCACTGCACACTGAGCTGAGCCTAGAGCACGAATACAAAGGCTGGCAAAACGCACTGAGCTGGCAATGGGTTGATAGTAAAACCCATGTTGATGAGCGCCGTTTAGAAAACCAAACCGACAGCTATCAGCTATTGGCTATCTCAAGTCAGAAAACGTGGCAAAATTTAACCTTTAAGTTGGCAATTACTAACTTACTTGATGAATACTACCAACAGCCACTTGGCGGTGTAAGTATTGCTAATTACAAGCAAGATATGAGCAATGGCTTTGAGCAACTTGCCGGACAAGGCCGCTCGTATAATGCCAGTGTAAGTTATCGGTTTTAGTGAGCGAGTAGCTAGGGGCAAAGAGTAAAGAGAGCATTAAGCCGTAAGTTATAAGTTGATCGAGCGTGTCAGATACAAATGTGAAATGAGCTGTTGTAGGCGTGGAATTTATTTCGCGTTAAAACAAATTGCACAAAGAGAACATAATGAGAAGACAATGAGGGAAAACAATAGATTACTTGTTGTATTCTCTTAAGCGCAGCGCCTCTTATCCTCTTTGTGCGTAAAAGATTTTTTCTAACCACAGAGGTCACAGAGAACACAGAGGAAGAGAAGGAGAGACCATTATCTCTTTGTAAATATTGTTTTCTCTGTGTAGCGCGAAGCGCCTCGGTGTGCTCTGTGGTTCAAATTGTCTTTTTCACAAAGAGAACTGAATGAGAAGACAATGAGTGAAAATAATAGATTACTTGTTGTTTCCTCTAAAGCGCAGCGCCTCTTATCCTCTTTGTGAGTTAAAGATTTTTTCTAACCACAGAGGTCACAGAGAGCACAGAGAAAGAGAAGGAGAAACCATTATCTCTTTGTAAATATTGTTTTCTCTGTGTAGCGCGAAGCGCCTCGTTGTACTCTGCGGTTCAATTTGTCTTTTTCACAAAGAGAACAGAATGAGAAGACAATGAGGTAACCATAGAAGTCAGTTTAATCTTTTCCTCTAAAGCGAAGCGTCTCTTATCCTCTTTGTGAGTTAAAGATCTTTTTTCTAACCACAGAGGTCACAGAGAACACAGAGGAAGATAAGGAGAGACCATTATCTCTTTGTAAATATTGTTTTCTCTGTGTAGCGCGAAGCGCCTCGGTGTACTCTGTGGTTCAAATTGTCTTTTTCAAAATGTTTTCTCTAAAGCGAAGCGCCTCTAATCCTCTTTGTGCAAAAATGTCTTTGCCGTAGGCGTGAAATTTATTTCGCGTAAAACAAATTGCACAAAGAGAACATAATGAGAAGACAATGAGGGAAAACAATAGATTACTTGTTATTTCCTCTAAAGCGCAGCGTCTCATATCCTCTTTGTGAATCATAGAAGTGTTGCGCGATATAAAATCGCGCCTGCGGTCTGACCGCTAGGTATTTTAACTTTCCTGCTCAGCTTCTTGCTGTGCTAATTTTTCGCGATCTGCCTTTGAGATGTATGCCGGTTTATTGCTTTTATGCAACTTTGCATTGGCACGCTTATCTTTTTGCTTAAGTTTAGTGAAGATCTTTTTTCTGCGGTTCATGAGTCTAACAAACGAATTAATAGGGTGAATGGCTATTGTACCTTGTTGTTATTTTTAAGCGATACATTTTACTTAAATTAGAGATATCATGTCCTGGTCAGAATCGTTACAATTAACGAGTACCTTTAAAAATCTTTTTAAACTCTGGAGCTTATCTTGAAACATTCATTACTTGCTGCATTCTTATTAACCGCCTTCTCTAGTCAGGCAACTGTGTCTGAGCAAAGTGAAAAGCTGGCTAACTACGCGGTAGAGCAATATCAACAAGCGCAAATTCATACCTTAGAGAATTTAGTTTCTTACCCAACGGTGAATAAAGAAGGTTTAGCGACTCCTGATAACCCAGATTTCATTGGCTTTAAGTCGTTCTTAAAAATGAAAGCGGCGCAGTTTGGTTTTGATTATCAAGATTTAGGTTACACAGTATTAATTGGCATGGGTAACCAAGCTGATAAAGTAACCATAGTAACCCATGGTGATGTGCAACCAGCCGATGCCAGTAAATGGCAGCAAAGCCCATTTAAAATGGATAAAACCTCTGAACCTGGAAAGCTAATTGCCCGTGGTACAGAAGACGATAAAGGTGCTATTGCCACAGCATTGCATGCAATGAAGGCGATTAAAGATAACGGCATTACTTTAAATAACCGTATTGAATTAATGGTTTACCTTGCAGAAGAGTCTGACTGGGCACCACTCGAAGAGTTCATGAAAACCTATCAGCAACCCAAATATGCTGTCACCATTGATGCTTCATACCCTGTGGTTGTTGCAGAAAAAGGCTGGAGCTTAATTGCGCCGACTTTCTCAGCAACCTCTGCAAAAACAGGCTTATATGTAAGTAATTTAAAAGGCGGTGCTTTTGTTAGCCAGATCCCTGAAGATGCCAGTGTGCTTGTGCATAACGCCGATGCTGCGACAGTAGCTAAATTACACGACAATGTCGCTCAGCTTAAAAACGTAAAAGTGGCGATGACAGAGCAAGATAATGGCTTGTTAGTGCAAGTGAAGGGGATTTCAGCGCATTCATCTGAGCCAGAAGCGGGTGAAAATGCCATTGCGTACCTTGCAGAAATCTTTAAAGGTATTGATCTTGAGAACAATAGCGATGGTCAAGCAATTGAGTTTATTAATCAGCTAATTGGCCTTGATTTATATGGCGCGCAATTCGGTGAAATTGCTTACAAGCATGATTTTATGGGGCCGATGACTGTTTCGCCAACGTTATTAAGCCGCGATGGTAACGATATTAAATTGTCGGTTAATATGCGCCGTCCTGTTGGTAAACAAAAAGCTGTTCTCAAACAGCAAATTAATGAAGCACTTAGCGCTTGGCAAACCACTAATAATGTCACTTTAAAAGACACAAAAGTGGTAATTGGTACGCCAATGCTGTTAGATGGTGCACCTCACGCCCAAGCTTTACTTGATATCTTTAAGCATTTTACGGGCGATAAAGACGCGGGCTTTGTGTCAATCGGTGGTGGCACCAATGCTAAGCTATTTGATAATGCTGTTTCATTTGGTCCATCAATGCCAGGTAAAAAGTACACAGGTCACTCAGAACATGAGTTTATTACCGAAGAGCAGTTAGCGCTGAACTTAAAAATGTATACTGCAATGATGATGAAGCTAGGTAATATGTAATTCTATAAACTGAAAACGCCGCTTTATAGCGGCGTTTTTGTTTAAAACTGTTGACTCATTTCTGTTTAGAATTGGGCAACAAACTTGAGGTTGTAGAGTTCAGCTGAGCCGCTTTCAGTGTAATTAGCGGTTAAATAATATTTATCATTAATAAAGTACTTACCTTGTAAAACGAGTTCCGAATCATCCAAACCTGCACCTATGGCATAGTGTTCGCCAAAGTAATAGCTGATCATGGCATTACTTGCTGAATCATTAACGCTGTCTTGATGGCCAACATCAACGGTAATGTAATGGCTGCCGCTTAAGTGATTAAAGTATCTGGCCGAGAGATTCCAAACGTCGAGTTCATCATCTGTTTCTGCGCTAAAACCAAGGTAATCCTTATCGTTGATTTGGAGGTTATACTGCGCTTTCAAGCGGAAATAATCATCACCATATTCACGCACATCCCTATTTACAGAAACTTTTAAGGCATCGGCAAATAAGTAGCCTATACCTAGAGTGTAATTGTCTAAATCCCTCACATCCCTTATATCGGCTACAGCAAACCAGTTATTTAAAAAATACTCGCCAAATATACCAATGTCATTGTAATAGTCTCCTCCTGAGTAATTGACTAGGATGTTTGAATCTGTATCTAGGTAGCCATAATCATCGAGCACACCTGAGCTCTGCTGCTCTTCAAAGTAATAATGGCTTGCTAATTGGTAGCCATTAAAGCTATATCTGTCATGTTCTACGTGAGTGTAATTGATACTATTGAACCACTGTTTACTCACCTGTTGCTCTGTTGCTCTGTTGCGGCTGTTGAATAGCTTGAATAAGCGAGCGTTGCAAGTGCAATAGGGGCTAGTTGTTTAAACATACATATCCTTGTTGTATTTGGTTTTTGTTCCATAAAGATAATACAACAAGCAGGAATTTACATTGTAATAAAGTGTTGTGGGCCTGTTAGAATATGAAAAGGCCAAGCAGTGCTTGGCCGAACGGGATTAATTAAGCTTTGTGGTGAGTGATATCTCAGCATTCATGAGTTTTGAAATAGGGCAGCCTTGCTTGGTTTGCTCACAAAGTTGCTCAAATTTTTCAGTCGAAATATCACTTATCTTCGCACTAACATCTAGTGCGATATGGCTTACTTCGAAGCCATCGTCAACCTCATCTAGGCTAATGGTTGCTTTGGTGGTTATGTCGTCAGCCACAAAGTCTGCTTCGGTTAGTGCCAGCGATAGCGCCATGCTAAAACAACTGCTATGAGCAGCAGCAATAAGTTCTTCGGGGTTAGTGCCCGGTTTGCCTTCAAAGCGGGTGTTAAAGCCAAATGGCTGTTTATCAAGTGCACCGCTTTCACTAGAAATGTAGCCTTTGCCAGATTTAATATCACCAGACCAACTCGTATGTGCAGATTTTTTAATCGTCATCGTCATCTCCTTTGTAAATTTTTTCGGCAACCGTGAAAGGCTTTCAGGGTTTCGTGCCGAAAAGTGTGAGTTAACGATATAGTTGCAACTTAAACGCCAATATTTCTTTTCGCTTCGCGCTTGCAACGCTCAGAGCAATATTTAACATGTTGCCAGTCTCGTTGCCACTTCTTACGCCACACAAATGGCCTGTCACATACGGGACAGGTTTTGCTGGGTAAATTAAGTTTTTTATGTGCCATGACGTTGCCTTTTTAGGCTAATCACATGCTTACGCAGTAAGGCTTTTGTGCCGCGTTTTACATCATCACGTTCTCGGAATGACCATAATCGCTCACGTGCTTGCTTGGCAGCCTTTTCTATATCGACCATGGGCTCGGGGTAGTCTTCGCCTAGTTTAAAGTTATTAAACAAAGCTTCCATTGGCGGCAGTTGCCATGGCTGGTGGATATCTTCTACAGGCAGCTCTTTAAGCTCAGGACACCATGTTTTAATAAATATGCCATCTGGGTCTTTATCTTCAGATTGCTTTATTGGGTTATATAAACGAATGATGTTGGTTCCTGTGACCGATGCTTGCATTTGGATTTGTGGGTAATGAATTCCCGGTTCAAAATCTAAAAAATAACGCGATAAAATTAAACTAACAGGATGCCAGTGAATGTTCATATGGTGGGTCATAAAGCTGACTAACATAGCGCGCATTCTAAAATTAATGTAACCAGTTGCTTTGAGGCAGCGCATACAGGCATCAATAATAGGAATGCCTGTTTGGCCTTGCTCAAAGCGATTTAGGTGCTCATCAAGGTGATCATCATCGCGATAAGGGTAGTGCTGGTAGCCTGTGTTTTGCGGAGCAAACTCCATGCTGCATTGAGTTTCAAACTTTTGCATAAAATGGCAATGCCAATGTAATCGTGACTCAAAGGCATGCAATGAACGTCGCCAACTTTTAGGTTGTTTTGGTAGGTAGTATCTCAATGTTTGATAAACCTGTCTTAGGCTTAAATTCCCCCATGCTAAATATGGAGAGAGTCTTGAGCATGAATCTCTACTTTTTGATGGGCTTGAAATACCGCTTTGGTAGCCTTTAGCTCGCTGTTCTATAAAGTTTTTAAGACAGGCTCTTGCTGCATGAGGGCCGCCATATTGAAACTGAGGATCGTGGTTTAGAAAGTCGTCAAAACACTCTGCTGCTTGATAATTATTAGGTAGTACGGCTTTAAAAGCTTGCCAATTTGGTTTTACGAGAGGTTGGTTCATCACCTCGTGCCAATGAGTTTGCCAATCAAACTGTTTTGGTCGTGCTCGTTTTACTCCTCCTAATGGCGTTTCATGCCATGGAATAGCTTTATTATTTAGCCAGAGTTTTACTTGTTTATCTCGCTCGAAAGTGTTGTAAAGCCCAATTTCTTCATGACTATAAACTCCAGCAATTTCAAACTCGTCATTGAGTGTTTCTAGCAATGTAATCATCTGTTGATTATAAATGGCGATTTCAGCGTTGTATTTTTCGAGCTGTTGGTTGATGTCTTTAAGTGACTGAGCAACAAAACGCCAGTGCCTTAAGCTGTAATGGGGGTCTTCGAGTAGTAGGGGCTCAAAACTATAAATAAGTAAGCAAGGCAGGTCTGATGCAATCGCACTGGCAAGTGGTTGATGATCAGAAAGTCTTAGGTCACGTTTGAACCAAACAAGATTCACTTTTTGCTTATTTGAGCTTGCCATAATCGTTGTGTTGGAAAATTGTTTTGCTCTTCATACGGAACAAGTTACAACTTCGATTAATTGCTAACGCAATCCACAAAGTTTCCACATTTGTTGCATATTGCCCACACACTTTTGGTTGGCATTCAGATTATGCTTACGGTCAATTGAATGACATAAGAGGTTCGCTATGAAGCATTTATCTGCACTTTCTGTTTTAGCTATTTCGTTGTTAGCCACAGCGCCCGCTTGCTTTGCTCGCGACCATCAAGGCGGTCCACCTCCACGACCTGACTTTACGACGATTGACATTGATGGCAATGGGGTGATTGATTTTACTGAGTTTAGTGAGCAGCCTATGCCAGAAGATATGCTGCAAACCATTTTTAATGACATGGATGCTGATCAAAATGGTGAAGTAACTGAAGACGAGTTCAACAACCATAAACCACCAAAACGTAAGGAAAATCAACGATGATCAACAGTGTTTCATCGAGTGCGAATTTTCAGCCCATGCAACGACCGCAAGCAGAGCCGTTAACCAGTGAACAAACAGAGTTAATGAATGAAACCTTAGCTCAGTTTGATCATGAAAACTTAACTGCAGAAGATGCACAATCTATTATGCAAACATTTATGGACGCAGGTATTCAACCTGGTCAAGAAATGGAAGCAATTATGGCTGAAGCTGGCTTTGATGCCGCTGAAGTCGGTGAATTAGGTCGTCCTGAAGGTGAACGCCCGCCTGGTCCACCACCGCCGCCGCCAAGTGGTAACTCACTAGAGCAGGTTGATACTGAAGAGGTTGTCAGTTATTTAGATGAGTTGTTAGCGCAATATTCTGGTCAACTGGGAGAAGAAGATAAAGAAGCGATTCTAGCCTCTGTGCAAGAAAAGTTTGCTTTATCTGAAGGTGATTCGCTGTTATCGGTCACAGCGTAAATCACAAAGCGGTCATGATGACCGCTTTTTTATACTTTGCTGATTATAGTGCTGCAGCAAATGTGTTGATTTCGTTTTTCGCTGCTTCTAGACTTTGCTCTGCGTCTGGCATCGCTAGGCCCTCAGCATAAATAAAGTGAACGTCAGTCATACCCACAAAACCAAGTACATCTTTTAAGTATTTAGTTTGTGTATCCATGTCGGTGCCTTGATAAATACCACCACGCGCTGCAAGTACCACTACTTTTTTGCCTTCAACTAAACCTACAGGGCCTTGCTCAGTGTACTTAAAGGTAATACCTGCACGGGCAATACGATCAATCCAAGCTTTAAATGTCGAAGGAATACCAAAGTTATACATTGGCATTCCAATAACGATTAACTCGTTGTCGTTAAGTTCAGCGATTAAATCGTCAGATATTGCAGCAAGTGCTTTTTGTTCATCACTGCGTTCGTTTGCATCAGTCATCCAGGCAGCCATTTCTGTCTGCGTTAAGTGAGCAATGGCATTGTCGCTTAAATCGCGAGTTGTTACTGAAATTTGTTGGTTGTTAGTAAGCTGCTCAACAAATTGTTGGCTAAGCTTGGTTGAATTACCTTGTTCACCATTTAAAGATGAATTTAACACAAGTACTTTCTTCATCATGTCACCTAAGAAAACTGAATTTGTGCAGTCATTATAATTAGCAAAAAATAAATTAATAATGCTTTTAATCGAGTACTTTGTTCGTTTTAAACGAATGATTGTCAGAGGTGAAATTTCTTACATAGTCTTTTATTTTCTTTTAATGTTATTCTTTAGGAACAATAAAAAATGAAATGGACTTTAAGATGAAGTACTTACTGCTTTCACTATTTGCGGTACTAAGCTTAATGCCCCGTGCTGCTGAAAACACGCAACTCCCTGTAGAATCATTCGCCTCTTTACGGGCTTTTAGTCAAGTAAAACTCTCACCAAATGGTAGTCATCTATCGTTTATTCGAAATGTAAATGGAGAGTTGGTGTTAACGGTTTATAACCGTAAAACAGAAGAAGTCAACTCTCTGATCCGCTCAGATAACCACACTATTTTCTTTGATTGGTATGAGTGGGCGAATGATGAAGTTTTGTTGATAGGTGCACGCCGTATCCAACGTCAATTTGGTGGCCCAAAATATTCAACAACTTTTATGTATGCTTATAACATTAACGATAAAGGCAAAGTTAGACCAGCCAATGAAGCAGACTTTAATCGTGACAAGCGCCAACCGCAATTTGGCGATCAGGTCATCAGTTTTTTACCGAGTAAAAAAGACAAAATCTTAGTGCAAGGTGACTTTGATTTTGCTAATGCGCCAGGTGTGTATGAACTTGATTTATATACACTTCGTAAAAAGAAAGTGCAGCGTTCATTCAACAAAGTTACCGATTGGATTATTGACCGCCAAGGCAATGTACGTATTGCCCTTAAAATGGATGAAGACGAATTTGAATATATTCTATATGACGAAGATAGAGATAAACGTAAAACATTATTCAAATATAAAGCATTTAGCCCTGATGTAGTAAGTGTTTTGGGCTTTGATAAAGACCCTAATATTATTTATTACAAAGCACTTAAAGATGGCTACGATGCGCTTTATAAAATGAACCTAACGACCATGAAAAAAGAGTTAGTGTTTAGCGATGATAACTCTGACTTCGACGGTCATATATTTTATTCACCTTTAACTGGTGAAGTCGCAGGGTTTACTCACTCACAGCTTGATTAGGGGATCCATTACTGGGATGAAGATTTAAGCAATCTTTATAATGGCTTACGCGCTGTACTGCCAGCAGATAAGTTTGATATTGATATTATTGATACCAGCAAAGATCAGCGTCAATATGTGGTTTTGGTTACAGGTGAGCAAATCCCCGGCACCTATATGTTAGGTAACCGTGATACGAATGAGTTAACAGTATTTGTATCGGCATTTCCGGATATTGATGACACAGTTTACAGCGGTAAAAAGAAAATCAGTTATAAAGCCCGTGATGGTTTAACTATTGAAGGGTATTTAACTTTACCTGTGGGTTATAAAAAAGGTGATAAATTGCCTACCATTGTGTTCCCACATGGCGGCCCAATGGCTCGAGATTACGCAGACTTTGACTACTGGACTGCGTTGCTTGCCTATAATGGTTATGCAGTGCTACAACCAAACTTTCGTGGTTCAAGTGGTTATGGTCATGAATTTGAAATGGCTGCTGTACAAGGTTTTGGTAAAGAAATGCAAGATGACTTGCAAGATGCCGCGAATTGGCTTGTTGGTGAAGGTATCGCTAAAAAAGATAAAATCTGTATTGGTGGAGCAAGTTATGGTGGTTATGCCGCACTAATGGCGGTGGTTAAGCACCCTGAAACATTCAAATGTGCGGCCAGCTTTGCTGGTGTCACAGATCTTGAGCGTATTGTTAGTAAGGCACGATATTTCACCAATAAAGAAATTGTGCGTAAGCAATTTGGTACTGATGGCGATAAATTAGAAAAGGTCTCGCCAGTTAATTTTGCAAAACAAATTAATCGCCCAGTGTTACTCGTTCATGGTTCTGATGATAACGTGGTGCCTGTTTATCATAGCCGAGAAATGGAAGATGAGCTTAAAGACGAAGGCAAAGACGTAACCTATATTGAGCTTGAAGATGGTGACCACTACTTGTCGCATCAGCCGTATCGAATTAAAACATTGAAAGCGTTTTTAGAGTTCTTCGATAAGAATTTGAAAAACTAAAGAGAAAAGGCGACTTCGGTCGCCTTTTTGAATTAAGTTTCTGGTAAAAACCAAGCACTAATAGCGCCTACCAAGCCTAAAAGGCTATAAAATAATATAAGCTCGGCGGTGCTTAAGTACGCATTTAGTAAGCCAACGCTGCCAAGTAACAGTAAGATAACCCCGATCACTGTATTACTAACAGAGACATAGTCTGTACGCTTGTTACCTTCTGCCATATCAACAAGATAGGTTTTACGGCCAAGGCGTACTCCTTGATGAGCTACAGTGAGTAAAAAATAACACAGTGGTAATAACCAAAACTCATTGAGAGTGGATGGGCTTAAGTAAGCAATCAAATAAACAGCAAAGCCATTAAAAGTAACGAGTATCGCAGCAAGCACTAAAACGCGGCGACTAGATAAATCACTGAGCCTACCCCAAATAGGAGCGGATACTAAGTTTGCTAGTCCTGATAGCGCCATAAACGTAGCAAGCAATGAAAAGTCGAAAGCTTGTTCACTGGCAAGTACGATATAAAAAGGGGCGCTTAAGGCCGAGCACAATAACAATGCACGAGTAATTATAAAATGTGCAAATTGCTTGTCTTGGTAAAGCAGTTTTAGTTTTTTAAGAGCATGTAGCAAGCCGTTTTCAGCGCCTTCTGTTGCGCCTTTGTATTCTTTAATACGACTGTAACTAAGCGCTGCGAGAACCCACATAAGCACAGCTAGCATCAGTGCAATATACACTCCATTCTCATAACCAAGACTTTGTAGATACCACAAACCAAGACCGAAGGTGAGTGTTGCAAATCCGGCAAAGCTGGCAGCAAGACCACTTATACCTCCGCGCTGTTGTTTAGGAATAACCTTACCTAATACATCTTTTGCAGCAATAGAGTTAAAGCCGCGAGCAAGGCTAAAAACAATCAAAAGAGCAATAATAGCAAACCCAGCGTTTGTACCTTGCAGCGTTAAAGCACAAACCAACATGCCCAAAATACACAAAGCCTGCACAATCGCGCCAATTACCCACACCCACTTTCTGACAGGCAGCTTACGAATGGCACTTGCTATCGCCAGCTGTGGCAACATAGAACCTGATTCACGAATAGGCACAAGCCAAGCAATAAAACTGCTCGGCACATTAATGCTTTGTAACAGCCAAGGCAGGGTTACCTTTGGGTTTAACAAGGCATCGGCAAACTTACTAAATAGTTGGCTCACTAATAAGGTAATAAAATTGCCGGGTACGACTTTACAAGCCGCCTCATCAATTGCTTTGCAGGCACGGGCATCTTCGGTGTTACTAAGGCGTTGGTATATGTCTTCTTTGCTGAGTTTTTTCATATAGTTAGTATTTATGAAAAAGGGCCGTTAAGCCCTTAAAAATCATCTTTAGAGTGGCGTTCAGCTAATTGTTCAGCTTCATCACCCCATGTGCGGTTTACTCGGCGACCACGTTTTACGGCAGGGCGACGTTCGATTTGTTTTGCCCAGCGTATTACATGACTATATGACTCGACATCTAAAAACTCAGCTGCATCATATAAATAGCCAAGCACTAGGCTGCCATACCAAGGCCAAATAGCAATGTCGGCAATTGAGTATTCACTGCCCGCCATATAATCATGGTCACTTAGGTGACGGTTTAACACGTCTAACTGACGTTTAACTTCCATTGTGAAGCGGTCAATCGGATACTGCATTTTATAAGGTGCATAACTATAAAAATGGCCAAAACCACCGCCTAAGTAGGGGGCAGAACCCATTTGCCAAAACAGCCAATTGCGACATTCTGTTTTACTAGTATGATCGCTTGGGATCAGTGCATCAAACTTCTCTGCTAAGTACTGTAAAATAGCCCCTGACTCAAACACGCGAGTAACAGGTGTAGTACTGTGATCCATTAAGGCTGGAATTTTTGAATTAGGATTTACACTAACAAACCCAGAAGAGAATTGATCACCATCGCCGATCTTAATTAAAAATGCATCGTAGTCGGCTTCATCAATACCTAGTTCTAATAGCTCTTCGAGCATAATGGTGACTTTTTGACCATTCGGTGTTGCAAGTGAGTAGAGTTGAAGGTTGTGTTTACCAACGGGCAAGTCTTGTTCGTGGGTCGCACCTGAGACCGGGCGATTAGTCTTAGCCCATTCACCACCGTTTTCTGCATCCCATTGCCACACTTTAGGTGGCGTATAACTGTCGGTATTACTCATTGAAACTCCCTAAATTGTGCTTTAATGAATGTTATTACGAGATTACCATCCTAGTTGATCAACCTAAGCAAGGGAAGTAGAGTTATAAAATAGTATTATGTCGATATTGTTAACTTGTTAAGTTTAAATAATTTTCAGGAGGCTGTTATGAAAAAGCATGGCTTAGCTATTGGTTTAGAGCGAACAGGCACTACCTTTTACCTCACCTTAAAAGTGGTGGGTAAATTGACTCACGACGATTATTCGACCTTAACGCCACTGGTTGATAATGCACTTGCTTCGGTGCCTCGGGTCAAAATGAGAGTGTTTGTAGATATAACAGAGCTTGAAGGATGGGAATTACAAGCGGCGTGGGATGATTTTAAATTTGGCTTAAAACATAACAAAGAGTTTTGTCGCATTGCGGTACTGGGTAATAAAAAATGGCAACAAGTTGCTAGTAAAGTTGGTAATTGGTTTACCAGTGGCGAAGTTAAGTACTTTGAAGATGCAACAATCGCTCGCGAATGGCTATATGAACAAGGGCATAAGTGACAGACTATAATCAATTAAAGGTCGCAACATTTAATTTATATAATTATTTAGCGCCACCTGACGCATTTTATGATTTTCAGCGTATTTATAGTGCTGAGCAATGGGCCAAAAAGCAGCGCTGGTTGGCCGATTACCTTAAGAATCAGCAGCCAGACATTATTGGCTTTCAAGAAGTGTTCAGTATCAATGAACTGAAACAACAAGTTAACGCAGAGGGTTACCCCTATTTTGCAGTAGTTGATGAGCCAACTGTTATTGATGACTTTATTTATCGCGATCCAGTTGTCGCGATTGCCTCACGTTATAAAATTGTCGATGTAAGTCAGGTTGAGGCAGAGCAAGATGATGCTTTAGCCATGGGCTTAAGCGCTAATTTCAACTTTAGTCGCCGCATTATTCGCGCGACACTTGAAGTACCTCACTTAGGGCACGTCGATTGCTATGTGGTGCACTTTAAATCAAAGCGCAGCATGCTCCATCATCAGGATGATGAAAGCCACAGTGAACAGCAAAACTTAGTTATGCAGTTAAAATCACAAGCTCTTGGGCGCTGGGCATCCAGCATACAGCGTGGCAGTGAAGCCGTATTGTTACTCGTTGAAATTATTAAACGCAGAGCACACAGCAATAACCCGGTGATTGTAATGGGGGATTTTAATAATGAGTTACACGATGGTGTGCTTAACCACCTAATAGCTGATCATCTTCGCTTTAGCGGTCATAGGCAAAATAGCCCATCTCGTTCAGAGTTTAAACTACAAGATAGTTGGCAACTGTATCAGCGCCATGTTGTAATCGAAAATGATAGAGAAGCAACCCTCTATTTTGGCAGTAGCAGCTCAGTGTTTGATTATATTTTGTTATCCCGAGAGTTTGATGCCGGGTTTCAGGGTAGCTTTTTTGAAGTGGTGGATTATCACACCTACGATCAGCACTTGATCAACCCGCAATTTGCCTATGATGATCAAAGCACCGACCATGGCGTTGTGATGGTGACAATGAAGCTGAGAAGCTAGAAGCTAGAAGCTTTAAGTTTAAAGCTTCAGGTTCTTTTGTTTATCACGCTTTGCCATAATATAGCCAATGAATGCGCCGCTAATTGCGCCGAATAAATGGCTTTCGAATGAAATATGGATGCGCTGCGGAAAGACACCCCAAATCAGGCCGCTGTATAGCACAACAACCGCAATACTGATTAAGATGGCTTTGAATGAGCGGTGCATAATGCCGTAGCAAATTAAGTAGCCCCATAAACCGTATATAACACCACTTAGTCCAACATGAATGTTGCTGCGACCAAATAGCCATACTAATAACCCACCAATGAGCGCAGTACCAGTAAATACCAGCCAAAAACGTTTTACGCTAAATTGGCAAACTAGCCATGCAAGAATAGCAAAAGGCACTAGATTACTAAAAAGGTGCGCCCAACCACCATGTAAAAATGGCGCAAAAAACACCCCTGATAGACCTGACATTTGCCTTGGTAAAATCCCTAAACCATTCAAATTGATGCCGGGTAGGGTATTAATTATTTGCAGTACCAAGCACACCAGCATAATGCCTAAAATGGCGAATCGCTTACTACTGATAGGAGGAAGTTTGACAGCTTTTTTTTCAGTCATGATGAGAAGCTCTTAAATCAAGGTGACCGAATGAGTATAACTTATTAAAAGTGAAGGTAAACACCCTGCTAAGCAAGGTGTTTACTAAAGGCTTGGGTTAACCTAATTTGGTAAGTAGTTTTTTCGCAGCAAGCTCTGAACTTGCAGGGTTTTGCCCTGTGATTAGTAGGCCATCTTCAATCGCAAGCTCGCCCCAATCATCGGTTTTTTGATACTGACCACCTTGTTTGATTAACTCATCTTCAACAAGTAATGGCACTACATTGGTAAGCTGTACGGCGTCTTCTTCTGAGTTACTAAAGCCAGTTACTTTTTTATCAAACACTACAGATTTACCAGCTGCATTTTTCGCATTAAGTAATACTGCACTGGCGTGACACACTGCACCCACTGGCTTATCTGAATTAAGAAATTGCTCAATTAAATTGATCGAATCTTGGTTATCAACTAAATCCCATAACGGACCATGGCCGCCTGGGTAAAACACCGCATCGTAATCACTGGCTTTTACGTCAGCCAGAGGTTTTGTATTAGCCATTAAGGTTTGTGCTGCGCTGTCTTGATCAAAGCGTTTTGTAGCATCAGTTGCAGCATCAGGTGCCGCACTGTTTGGATCAATCGGAGGTTGGCCACCTTTAACAGAGGCTAAAGTTACCTCTGCACCAGCATCAATAAAGGCGTAGTAGGGCGCGGCAAATTCTTCAACCCAAAAGCCCGTTTTATGGCCGGTATCGCCAAGCTCATCGTGTGAAGTAAGTACCATTAAAATTTTCTTAGCTGACATAGTGAATCCCTTTTTTGCTTATTAAACATCGTTAATAACACTATAGGGGTGAAAATCGAGTTAAACAACGCAGATAAGTTTGACTTCATTGGTTTAATAATTGATACAATCATTCAGGTTAGATTAGGAGTTTGTATGAAAGTATCGTTTGAGCAATTAAAAAGCATGGTGGTGTTTGCCCATATTGTGCAGCAAGGCAGCTTAACTAAAGCGGCTCAACAACTTGGTTTATCAAGGGCCGTTGTCAGTTACCACTTAAAGAAATTAGAACAGCAATTAAAGCTGACGTTACTTAATCGCTCAACGCGGACCATGACCCTCACCGAAGCAGGGATGGCTTATTACGAACGTTGTCAGGCTATCACCGAGCATGCTGAGGCTGCTAACTTACACCTTGAAAACTTAAAGAGTGAGCCCGTTGGGGTTATTAAATTGAGTTGTCCGGTGAATGTTGGCTTACAACTTGTGGTACCGGCACTGGCCCAGTTTAAGCGTTTGTATCCAAAAATTGATATCGATTTACAGCTCAGTGATGATGTGGTTGATATCATCAAAGAGGGCTATGACTTAGCGATTAGAGGCGTAGCCCTTGAGAGCTCAAATCTACAAGCCACTAAGTTTGCAAGTCTGGCGACCTGCATATGTGGCTCAGTCGATTACTTTACAAAATACCCTATACCAAAGAGCATTGACGATTTAGCTGAGCATACGTGGGTGGTGTATCAACCAAGTAGTGCCATTGTCACACTCGAAAAAGATAAACGCCGCTATGAGGTGCCTGTTAGTGGTGGCATAAGTACCAATAATGCTGCTGCGCGAACAGCTTTTGTTGAAGCTGGGCATGGTTTAGCGAAGATCCCTGTTTATGATGCACTGCCAAGGATCAAAGCGGGATTGTTACGGACAATCTTAGATGATTACAAAACCGCAGATATTGAGCTTTTTGGGGTGTTCCCGCCAGGGGCGGCGGGAAGTAAAAAATTGCGGGTTTTACTTGATTACTTGAAAGATTATTTTACTAATCAAGTTGCTACTATGACAATTTAAACCAGTGTTCTGTTAAATAAAGCAACGGCTTGTTGATACATGCTGATCGCAAGGGCTGGGTCGTATCGGTCGCCTTCGTCGCGCATAAAGGCATGTTGGGCGTTAACCTCTTGCCACTGGTAATTAATTCCTGTTGCCACCGCTTGTTGGTAAATTTTAAGGCGGCCTTCTTTTGGTACATGTGGGTCTTGTTTACCCCAAATAAAAAGAATTTCACCTTTAATATCTGCCATGCGCTCAAACGAGTTATTACCCGCTTGTGCAGGCAAGGTATCGCTGTGTATATCTGTCGCGTATAAACAAAAAGCGGCCTTGATACTTGGGTTTAATGCAGCACGGTACGCGAGGTGACCACCAATACATACGCCCATGGCACCTACATTTCCTGTGCAGTAATCTTGCTGACGCGCAAATGCAATTAAAGCGTCAGTATCTGAGTCATGGCTCTCAAGCGGTTTTGCCCATTTGTCGGCATTGCCTTTGTCTTTACCTGCATCATCGTAGGCAAGTACCGTCCCAATAGGATTTAACTCATGAAAAACTTCTGGCACTAATACGACAAAGCCATGACCAGCAAGTATTGCAGCAGAGCGCGCAATCGGCGCTGTTTCTTGGAAGATCTCAGAATAGAAAATAACACACGGGTATTTACCTTCTTCAACAGGACGATAAATGCTGGTGCGCATTGCGCCTGTGTTGGTTGCTATGTCGTGGCTATGGTGCTGAATAATCATGTTAATCCTTGTAAAATCGGTTTAGCTAATAATACCTCAGCCCCACCTTTTGGACGAGTCAAAGCCCTTGAAATTTATTGATGCTCAGTTATTTCTTTGAGGCAGGGTACTGCATACAGCTTGCGTAATAGGTAAGAGTAGCAGGCCAGTCAGAGAAAATGGCCATCACACCCACTTGCTTAGCAAGGACGTCTATTACATTCATCATTTGCCCGTCTTGTTTAATCACGCTGGCAATTGACTGGTAATAATAACCCCCGCCATTATTTAATGGACCAGAGCGCTCTAAACTCCAAGTAATGATGTTCAGCCCGGCTTGTTTAGCTTTAATAGCATAAAGTGAAGGCACAATTTTACCTGACTCATCAAGGCTTAAAAGCATCCACATTGGCGGTGCGATAATGCGTACTCCATCGTTATACAGAGCTTGCATTGATGGCTGCCAAGTTGTTTCATCCATCGCATCAAAGTGTGCTTGCTCATCTCTGCCATCAAGATAAATACTGTTGTTTGCAAATTCAGGGTGATTGTTTAGCCAATACTTCACATCTTCAAGATTAAATGATTGCGGATAAACATCTTGGCTATTCACACCTAAAGCTCGATACTCATCAAGCATTTTTTGCGCATAATCTTGCTGACTAAAACCGTTAAATGGCATGCTAACTTCTGGGCTTTTTAGCTCGGGCGTCATTTTTACACCTAGTGATTTAAATAACTCAATGCTTTGCTGGTGGGTCATTACGGTACCACTGTTTGCGTATAAATCAGTGCGCCAGCTTGGTGTGCCTTGCATATACTCTGCGACCGTTTTGGCATTTGCATTGGCGCCATCCATTTTAGCTTTTAGGGTTAAAAACTCAGCTTGGGTGATATCGCTGGTGCAGCATTTAGCCTGAGCTGGTTGGCCGTCTTTGGCCGGGGTAAAAGGTTGGCTGCATTTTGCTGCGAGCTCAGGAATAGCTAAAATGTTGGTAGTGGTGTGTAAATCACACTGTGAATGACGACACACGAGTTGTTTGTCTTTTGTAAAGGCGACGTCACATTCGAGTACGCCAGCGCCCATTCTTGCAGCGGCTAAATATGACTCTTTGCTGTGCTCAGGAAACTGCATGGGGGCACCGCGATGACCAATTACAAAATCAGTTTTGTAAAAAGGGCCATTACCGCATGCCGCAAGTTGCTGCTTTAACGGCCCATCAGGCATATTGTCGATTAAATAGTAAGGCCTAGCGCCAACTTGCACTGCCTGCTCATCAGGCAGACTCTTACAACCTTGAATAATGAAAACTAAACAACATAAAACCAGTGCGCGCATAACAGCATTCCTCTAATCTAATAGAGTTTAGCCTATCATTGCTCCATGGCAGTTTTA
The DNA here is from genome assembly GCF_021532475.1 of Pseudoalteromonas sp. APAL1. NCBI lineage: Bacteria > Pseudomonadati > Pseudomonadota > Gammaproteobacteria > Alteromonadales > Pseudoalteromonadaceae > Pseudoalteromonas > Pseudoalteromonas sp. APAL1. The sequence goes on from NZ_JAKGAW010000005.1 coordinate 109,235, forward strand.
TTAAGTTTCTGATTTATAATAAGTGCTAATAAGATAATCGCTGCGCCAATGGCAAGCTTGATGATATCAGCATCACGGTTCCAAATAACAATGTTAACGATGATCCCAGCTGGGATCAGTAGGTTATTCATTACTGCCAGCGCACCTACATTGACGATGGTCGCGCCCTTGTTCCACGCGAAATAACCAAGCCCTGAAGCAATCGTGCCTAAGTAAATTAACACGCCCCATTGTGTCGTTGTGGTGGGTAGCTTACTGGTATCACCAAATAAGCCGTAACAAATCAGTGCGACAATTAAAGCACCAATAAAGAACCAAGCAAACACTCTAGAGTGGGGGAGTTGCTGATCTTGCATTAAACGTTTGTAAGTTACTTGCCCAGTGGCAAAGCAAATATTAGCAGCCTGAACCATTAGCATACCAATGAGATAGTTTTCATCGACGCCTTCATAGCGAATAGCAACGGCGCCTAAAATAGCCAGTAATGCGGCGAATAAAAACTTGGCATTAAAGCGTTTTTCAAGCAAATCGTTTAACAGGGTGATGTAAAGTGGCGTCATAACCGTAAATAGCAGTACCTCGGGCACACTAAGGTACAAAAACGAATGGTAATAAAAGCAGTACATCACACCAAGTTGTACTGCGCCTATTGCCATGAGCTTTAGTGCTAAGGCTTTAGGGGTTTTACGCCAGTGTAAAAAGGGCAAAAATACGCAAGTTGCCAAGCCAATACGCATTAACACACTAAACCATGCATCCACTTGGCCTGCTAAATAAACACCAATAAGACTAAACGAAAAGGCCCAAAGCAGGGTTACAGCAAATAAGTAGGTCATGTTATTCGAGTTATGTGCAAAAAGGGCAGTGTATATGAGATGGCTGAAAATTAAAATTGCCCATGACGGATAATACGCGGTCATGGGCAATGGGGGGGTTAGGGTTGGCTGGCAACAAAGGCTTTTGCTTGTTGCTTTAATAGCTCGAGTGCGTTGCTATCGTAAAACGTGCTGTGCGAGACAACACCCTTTAGTGTTTGTGTGTTACGAATATCAATAAGTGGATTTTCTGAAAGTAAAATGAGATCGGCTACTTTCCCTTCGGTAAGGGCACCGTATTGCTGTTGTTTATTTAAAAACTTAGGCCCCGCAAGAGTTGCAGCTTGCAGTGTTTGTAGTGGAGTTAGGCCATATTCAGTAAAAATACTCAGTTCTTGGTGCAAAGAAAGCCCCGGATAAATATACGAATTTAAAAAGCCTGCATCTGTGCCTGCAATAATGCTCACACCTGCTTGTTGGGCGATAGGGAGTAACTGGGCGGTTTTAATAAAACGCTCTTTGCGCTGTTTGATTTGTGCAGGGGTGTCTTTGTTAGCCCTATCAACTCGCCACTGATAAGTTGCTTTTAAACCTTTACCTAAATAATCTAAATAGGCATCGTCTTGATGATTGTCTTCATCAATGTAAGCCGTTATTTTGCCACCAATCAAGGTTGGCACCACGGCGGTGTCGTTGTTAGCAAGAACCGTAAACTTCTCAATGGCTGTTGGTTCATCAAACTGCGCGGTGATAATGGGCAGCGCAGTGCGATAACTCAGCTCTTTTGAGGCAACCTTTGCGGAAATATCCGATTCGTTTTTAGCTGCAGCTTTAAGCATATAGGTCATATGCTCAATCGCATCAAGACCCGCCTTAGAAACATCAGTTACAGACAACGAAAATGGGATATGACCTGAAATTTGGTAACCCCGTTTTTTAACCTCTTTTACTGCCTTAAGATAAAGCTCAGGCGTTAAAGCGCTGTCGGTAATTTTGATAAAATCGACGTCCATGCTGTCTAACAGATCCATTGCAGCATGCATTTCTGCGGTTGTTTCTACTTCTAAATCACCGGGCCAAATAGACCCTTTACCTTCTAATTTCGGGCCAGAGGTAAAAATAGTTGGGCCCACTAACTGACCTTGTTTTACTTGTTCACGCCAGCTAAGTACAGATTCACTCAAATCAGCCGCAGCATCACGAACGGTTGTTACGCCATAGGCTAAATACAGTGGCAGTAGCTGTTTATTCTCTTCAATAAGCTCATCACCACCGCCAAAATGGACATGCATATCCCATAAACCTGGCATGACATACTGACCTTTTGCATCAATAAATGTTGAGCTTTGATATTGGTTACTTAAAGGTTTATCACTACGTTTGATGATGATCCCATCGCGAATGGCAAGTGATTGCTTTGCTGTGATATCCCCAGTTTGCATATCAATAATTTGGGCGTTTTCTATCACGATATCGGCGCGCTCATCTGGGGTTGATGAACATGCAGCTAAAGCTGAGCAAAGTCCTAAAAGTAAAGCGTTTTTCATGTGTGAACTCGTGTTTTTCTTTGAGATTAGCAAAAACGAGTTAACTGACAATTGCTTTGAGGTGAATAGGAATAAAAGCGGGGTGAAAATTAAATTAATAACTAAAAAGTATGAGGGTTTCCCCTCATACTTTAAATAACGGTGTGATTATTCAACTAAACCACGACGCTTTAATAGTGCGTCTGTAGTTGGTTTTTGGCCACGGAACTCAATATAGCTTTGCATTAAGTCGCGGCTGTTACCTTTAGATAAAATCTCTTTACGGAAATTGTCACCATTTTCGCGTGTTAAACCACCTTGTTCAGTCATGTGTGCAAACGCATCTGCTGCGAATACTTCAGTCCAAAGATAAGCGTAGTAACCAGCTGAGTAACCCCCAGCAAAAGTGTGGCTAAAGTAGCAAGACTTATAACGTGGTGGTACTGGGTAGTACGCGATACCGTGCTTGTCTAATGCATCATGTTCAAACTTTTGTACGTCAGTGATATCAGCATCAACACCAAATGAGTGCCATTCCATATCAAGCAGTGCCGCCGCTAAATACTCAGTAGTATCGAAGCCTTGGTTGAACTTTTGTGACTCAAGTACTTTTGCAAGTAACTCTTTTGGAATTGGCTCACCTGTTTTGTAGTGCTTGGCGTAGTTTGCAAGTACTGTCGGTTCAATATTCCAGTCTTCGTTTGCTTGTGAAGGGAATTCAACAAAGTCACGTGCAGTCGCTGTACCCGCTAAGCTTGGGTATTTAACATCAGAGAATAAACCGTGTACAGCATGACCAAATTCATGGAACATCGTTGTTACTTCAGAGAAAGTCATGAGTGTTGGTTGACCTTCAGCTGGCTTAGGAATGTTCTGTGCGTTGTAGATCACAGGCTTGGTGCCTTTTAAACCGCTTTGGCTAACATAGGCGCTCATCCATGCACCACCTCGTTTACCTTCACGTGCATAAGGGTCCATATAGAACAGGCCGATAGCGCTACCGTCTTCATTGAATACTTCAAACACCATCACGTCTTCGTGATAAACAGGCAGATCTTTTCGCTCTTTGAACGTAATGCCATAAAGTTTATTCATCGCAAAGAATAGGCCGTCATGGATCACTGACTGCATTTCAAAGTAAGGCTTAACTAAAGCTGGGTCTAAGTCGTACTTCTGTTGACGAACTTTCTCAGCATAAAACGCCCAGTCCCATGGCTGTAGTGCAAACGTTTCACCTGATTTTTTGATTACTTGCTGGATTTGTTCTGCTTCTGCTTCTGCTTTAGCAACCGCTTTTGGCGCTAAATCATCAAGAATGCCGTAAACGTTTTCAGTTGTTTGTGCCATACGGTTAGTCATCACATATGAAGCCCAATCTTTATAGCCAAGTAATGCTGCTTTTTCTGCACGTAACTTGGTTTCTTTAATGATAATAGGGCCATTTGTTGCTTGTGCACGCGTTGCAGATGTAGTCCAAATTTTTTCACGTAGCTTGCGGTTTTCAAGGCTTTGTAAGATAGGTTGGCGAGTCGTGTTCACTAGTGTGATCATGTAGCCTTCTTTACCTGCTTTTTTGGCTGCTGCCGCAAGGCTTGCGATTTCGCCTTCAGATAAACCTGCTAACTCGCTTTTATCTTTAACTAAAATCACATCTTCTTTAAATGATTTTAAGATGTTTTGTGAAAACATCGTTGAAAGCTTGGCAAGCTCTGCGTTTATTTCACGCATTTTTGCTTTTTCAGCTTCAGTTAGTTTTGCACCCGCGTTAACGAATTTTTTGTAGTAGTAATCAACAAGGCGTTGATCTTCAGCATTTAGTGACGATTTGTTGTCGTAAATGCTTTGTACGCGAGCAAATAAAGCTTTGTTTAAGTAAATGTCATCAGTGTGAGCTGACATAATCGGCGCCATTTTCGCGGCGATACGTTGGTACTCACTGTCAGAGATTAAACCCGATAAATTAAAAAATGCCGCAGAAGCGCGGTCTAATAATTCACCCGAGTATTCCATTGCAACAAGGGTATTTTCGAATGTTGCTGGCTCTGGGTTATTTGCAATCTTTGCAATTTCAGCTTTTTGTTGTGCGATCCCTGCTTCAAACGCTGGCTCATAGTCTTTAGTCGAAAGCTTATCAAACTCTGGTGCCATGTACTGTAAAGGGCTTGGCTTAAAAAGAATATTTTCAACATTGTCTGTTTGTGTTTCAGCGGCTGTTTCAACTTGAGTTTGAGTGTCAGCTTGTTGTGAACTACAAGCAGATAATAAAAGAACACTAGCAATGGTGGTTGCTACTAAGGTTTTACGCATGAGAGCTCCAAAAATGTGGATAAATCTTCTCTAACTTATCAAATTTATAAGTAGAAAGAAGCAAGTTTGTCGCTTTAATAGGTAAGTATGCCGCAAAAAAGAGTGATTCAGGGATAAAGTGTTTAAAAAGCCATCAAATAAAGGTGATGGCTAGCTTAAATTGAAAATGGCGCTGATTGCCAAATTAGATTTTTGTTAGAGTTAACTGGCATTGATCAGTTGTAGCCCAACACAAACTTTTTCTCTGAACCAAAGTTTTCAGGCATTGCATTACCAAATTCTTTATTGATTAGTGCAAGTGTCTGTTCTTGTTCAGCAAGTAAGTTCAAGATGCGGTTGCGATATTCTAGACTTGATTCAAATAAGTTTAAATCAACCAGTGGTTGTAAAGTGGCAAGTTTTTGTGTGAGTGTCATTTGTGACATTGTGTTCTCCTCGTGCTATTCAAAGCCTGCTAAACCTACAAGCTTTACCTATGTATATAGCAGCTATGGGCTAAAAGAGTTAATAATTAGCGCATTTTGCGCATAAAGAACTTAGTATTTACCAAGTTTTACCCTATTATGCCGTGCTAAACTTAGTCAAAACTGAATCAAACTCTCTTTTTACCAGGAATGTTAATTTATGACCTTTGCTGATCTGCAATCTGCATTATCGTTTGTGTTGTTCACCTATAACGACGTGCAAATTACCGTACTTAAAGTAATTCAAGTGCCTCTGGTGCTGTTTTTAATGTGGTTTGTGGTCACATGGATAGGTCGATTAATTAAAAAAGCATTGTTGGCAAAAAACCTAGGGCCAGACACAGTTCATTTATTCACCCGTATTTACCTTGTTGTAACTATCGCGGTGCTGGTGTTTACTTCACTTGAGGTACTCAATATTCCGCTAACGGCGTTTGCATTTGTCTCTGGTGCCATTGCAATCGGTGTTGGTTTTGGTGCGCAAAACATTATCAATAACTTTATTAGTGGTTGGATACTAATGTGGGAGCGACCAATTCGTATTGGTGATTTTTTAGAAGTGGGTACAGCAAAAGGAGTGGTTGAAACTATTAATACTCGTTCAACTCGTATTCGCCGTAACGATGGTGTGCACATGCTAGTACCAAATAGTCACTTGCTAGAGAATACTGTAACAAACTGGACCTTGATTGACCGTAATGCTCGTTCATTTGTGAATGTTGGTGTTGCTTATGGTTCAGACGTGGTGTTAGTTGAAAAGCTGATGAAGCAAATTCTTGATGAGCATCCTGCCATTTTAAAAACACCGGCATCATCTGTGTTATTTGATGACTTTGCAGATAGCTCTTTAACTTTTAGCGCTATTTTTTGGGTGTGTGCCGAATCAGAAGCACCGCTTCGCCAAGTGCGTAGTGAACTGCGTTTTAGCATTTATAAAGTATTTGCTGAAAACAACATTACCATTGCGTTCCCACAGCGCGATATTCATATCGATGGTGAAATTGCCCTAACAAGGCGTAATAGTCAAAAATAAAAAAAGCGGCTTAGCCGCTTTTTTTATGCTTGTTCATTAAGTTTTTTAAGCTTGAAGGCTAGCAACACCATCATAATACCAAACACGATGGCATAGCTTGCAACTAGCCAAAGTAGGGTAATTATGCCCGCACCCGGGTTAAACATCAGGTAACCACCAAAGATAATTGAAATAATACCGCTGCCAATTAGTAGCCATTCGTTAGTTATCTCTTTACGAAGTTTGCTGGCTATTGCAATTTCAATTACCCCTATAGCAATTGCCCACGCAGCAATAAAGTACAACATTAAAATAGCAGTCACATTCGGTGCAAACAGAGTAACGAGTGCTGCGGCAATTGATATCAAGCCACCTATTAATAGCATCCACCAAAGCGGGTTGTCTTTTTTAGATGCAATTGCAAGCCAGGTTCGAATGGAACCATCTACAAAGAAGTAAGCGGCAAATATAAACATTAATACGGCTAAAGAGGCTTGAGGTGCAAACCAACCACATAAACCAAAGATAATGGCGATAGCCCCATGAATAAGTAAAGATGACCAATGAGGGATCAGTGAACTTGAGATCTGCATTATATTTTTCCTTTGCTAATGTTCCTTTATAACTAACATTTAGCTGACTGCTTGCATAGGTATTTAATTATTTTTTGTACAGTTATCCAAACCATGCTCTAATTTATAGGATAAAATTTGTAATCGTATTTAATGTTTTTCGAACAAGGAATGATGTGTGAAGAGTTGCGCTAACAAGTTTCCGCTATATTTAGCCAGTTTATCGGTGTGGTTATTGGCATTGTTTTTTAACCCAGTATTCGCTACAACACCTGAAGTAACCGTGAAATCGCTCATCGATAAAGATAGCAAAGAACAGCAAGAAGAAAAAAAGTCCCCCCTTCAAGTTGAAGAAGTAACAACCACTGTCGCTGACCCCAGCGTTGAACAAGGTGATGATCAGCCATTTGATGCCTTTGATCGACTCACCCCACGAAGTGCCATGCAAGGTTACTTAAAAGCTGCTCGAAACCGTGACTTTGAACGTGCGAAAAATTACCTTGATTACAGAAACCTGCCGCAAGAGGTGCTAGCTGTAGGTCAATTACAACTTGCAGAAAACCTTTCAGTCGTGCTTGATCGCACGTTGTGGGTAGATGTAGATAGCTTAAGTAATAAACCCAAAGGGAAGCAAAAAGAAGATGTGCCAAGCTATCGCGACTTAGTGGGAGAAATTAAAACATCTGAAGGAAAAGTGCAGGTTTTATTACAGCTTGTGCCCGATGAAAAAACAGGTAACCGGATCTGGAAAATCTCTAACGCTACCGTTAGTCAAATACCTCTTTTAACCAAGGAGTTTGGCTATAACTTGATTGGGGAATGGTTATATAAGCATTTGCCTGATTTAGAATTTTTAGGCGTAATGTTATGGCAATGGATTTATTTTGCTTTTTCATTTGTGTTGTTTTTAGTTGCAGCGATTGTCATTACTCGGCTAATTACTTTTGTGCTTGGACATAAAAAGGTAGCGGTTGAAGACGACGTCTTGAGCTTTGTAAATGGTCCTATTTGTTTATTACTTGCAGTATTACTGTCACGTTCATTAAGTGATCAGTCTAATGTCACTATTGCGGTGATGGCTCTATTTCATGGTGCAACTGTGTTACTTATTGCCTGGGGGTGGGTGTGTTTGCGCGCTGTTGATTTAGCAAAGCATAGGTTAAGCCAACGCTTTATAAATCAAGATAAACCACAAGCTGTATTTTTATTGAGACCTGTTAGCAATGTTGTAAAAACGACGATCGTTATTTCGTTGCTATTTGTGTGGTTTGAAAATCTAGGCTTCAATGCAACAACCTTATTAGCAGGTTTAGGCATTGGCGGCCTTGCCATTGCTTTGGCTGCGCAAAAAACAGTCGAGAACATTATAGCGGCTATTACAATTTACATTTCGGCTCCGGTTAAAATTGGTAGTTTGTGCAAATTTGGTAATCATCTTGGTACGATTGAAGAAATAGGGCTAAGGGCTACGCGTATCCGCACCCTTGATCGCTCTGTTATATATGTTGCTAATGCTAAATTTATTGATATGCAGCTTGAGAATATTTCTGAGCGTGAGCGTATTTCTTATCGACCTAAACTGATGCTTAGCGCTAATACCCAACAGCAAAACTTACAAGCTTTTATGACAGCCCTTCGTGAGCTTTTAGAGCAGCACCAGCATATTGCATTTGAACCTTGTAGAGTGCGTTTTAAAGGGTTTACACCTTGGGCTTTACAAATTGATGTACTAAGCTACGTAGAAACGGTTGACTTTGCATTTTATATGGAAGTAATTGAAGAGTTAAACCTTGCTATTCTAGGATTATTAAATGAGCATAATTGTGAATTGGCTAATCCAGAATTCGCGCGCGTTGGTGAATAGTTACTGAAAAAGGGTTAAATGAAAGTGGCTCTCATCTGTACACAACGCCTACACATTGTCGTGATTATTTGCACAGGACATATGTCCGCTTTGTTGAAAAATAATTGCATAAAATCTTCTAAATGCGGCGATGTTGCCGCTAATTGTTGTAAAAAATTTGTATATTTATAATTTTTAATGCAGTAAAAGTGTCATAAAGTGTTATAATCGTCAGCGTTCGTTCAGCCTCTTTACCTCGTTTTGCACTCTCGATTAAGAGGTCCGCGCAGCTTATTACAAGGCGCGAAAAATTGGCCGAGCCCGTCAAATGAATTGACGCAACATCATCACCGTTGAATAAGAGTGCATAAAAAAGGTTAAAACCCGACATGAAAGCAATGAAAAGATCTACGTTAGCAACACTTATCAATGCAACGTTGTTCTCTGCCGTAGCAGGTACTTCATTTTCAACTCTTGCTGCAGACGAAGCACCAGCAGCAAAAAACAACCAATTAGAAGTTATTCAAATCACTGCGCGTAAACGTGTAGAGAATGCACAGGAAGTACCTGTAGCAGTATCTGCACTACAAGGTGACAGTTTAGACGCTTATAGCTCAGCTGGTATGGATATTCGTTTTATGAACGCGAAAATCCCAAGCCTATCAATCGAATCTTCGTTTGGTCGTTCTTTCCCACGCTTTTATGTTCGTGGTCTAGGTAACACTGACTTTGACCTAAATGCCTCTCAACCAGTTTCGCTAGTTGTAGACGAAGTTGTTCAAGAGAACGCAATTTTAAAAGGTTTCCCTGTATTTGACGTAGCACGCGTAGAAGTTCTACGTGGTCCACAAGGTACTTTATTCGGTCGTAATACACCGGCTGGCCTTGTTAAATTTGATACAGTAAAACCATCACAAGAATTTGATGGCTATGGCTCAGTTTCTTACGGTAGCCGTGGCGCAGTTGATTTTGAAGGTGCTGTTGGTGGTGGCTTAACAGACCGTTTATCAACACGTGTTTCTGTTCTTTGGCAAGAAAAAGACGATTATATCGATAACCGTGCACCAGGTTTTGAGCAAAATGACGTATTAGGTGGTTACACTGAGAAAGCAGCACGTGTTCAATTCTTATATGAAGGCGACGATTTCACGGGTCTTTTCAACTACCATGTACGTGATATGGATGGTACACCAATCGCATTCCGTGGTAACGCTATCAAAGCAGGCACAAACGATTTAGCTGATAACTACGAGCACGATGTGGTTTACCACGATGCTGCTTCTCGTGCGACACAGCAAGTTGAATCTCAAGGCGCAAGCTTAAAGCTTGAGTGGGATATCAACGATTTAACTCTTACGTCAATCTCTGCATGGGAAAGTGCTGAAATCTATTCTCGCGCTGACATCGACGGTGGTTACGGTGCAAGCTACTTACCAGATATGGGCCCAGGTTTTATCCCGTTCTACTCTGAAAGTGCTGACGGTATTCCAGATCAAGACCAATACACGCAAGAACTTCGTTTATCTAGCAACTATGCTGGCGACGTTAACTTCCAAGTAGGTTTATTCTACTTTGATGAAGCGCTAACAATCGAAAACTTCAGCTACGATACATACGGTTCAACGCCAGGTGAGTTAAACGGCTATGTTATCCAGCAACAAGATACCAAAGCATGGGCGGTATTCGGTTCATTAGATTACACAATCACTGACGACTTAAAAATCACTGCGGGCCTTCGTTACTCAGATGACGAAAAAGAATTCTCAGCAGACCGTACTTTAAGCCCAATTGGTGGTAGTGCGTTATACCTTACAGAAAATCCAAGTGACGACCACGTTAGCTGGGATTTATCTGCTAACTACAAGATCAACGATGACGTAAACTGGTACGCGCGTGTTGCTAACAGCTTCCGTGCTCCAAGTATCCAAGGTCGTATCTTATTCGGTGACGAAGTAACCGTTGCTGAGTCTGAAACTGTGACGTCTTTCGAAACAGGTATCAAGTCAGATGTTCTTGACGGCCAAGGTCGTGTAAATGCAACTGTGTTCTACTACACAATGGATGACCAACAATTAACTGCTGTAGGTGGTGGTGCAAACTTCAACCGCTTAGTTAATGCTGATAAGACAACTGGTTACGGTTTTGAGTTAGACACTGAGTGGGTATTAACTGACAACCTAAACGCTACATTTAACTTAAGCTACAACAACACTGAGCTTGACGATAAAGACTTAGCTGTTGACGTATGTGCGCAGTGTACTGTAACAAACTCATTAAACAGCGCAGGTCAAGCTATCCTTGATGGTAACAGCTTACCGCACGCACCTGAGTGGATCTCAAACTTAACTTTACGTTATAGCCGCGAAGTTGCTGACGGTGAATTCTTCACTTACGCTGACGTGTCTTACCGTAGCGAAATCAACTACTTCTTATATGAGTCAGTTGAGTTTGAAGGCAAGCCATTAACTGAAGTTGGTTTACGTGCAGGTTATGCTTGGGCTGAAGGCGACTACGAATATGAAGTGTCAGCATTCGTACGTAACATGTTCGACGAGCAGCAATCAATCGGTGCTATCGACTTTAATAACAACACAGCAATGGTGAACGAAGAGCGTTACATCGGTGCTGAGTTCAAAGTAAGCTTCTTCTAAGCTGAAATTAAAAGCCTATTAAAACCCGCTGTATAGCGGGTTTTTTCGTTTATAATCGCGTTTGTAACTGCTAAAGTGGCAGGATTAATTTAAGAGAAGAGAATTTCTATGGCTGGATTTTGGAACTACCGCGTTATTTTTTGTGAAGCAACAAAGGATGAAGCGGCACAATATCAAATTCATGAAGTTGAATATAACCTCAATGGTAAAGTAACCAATTGGTCTGAAACAGGAGCTGCTCCGTTTGGTCACACTGTTGAAGAACTAGAAGCAGATGCTGAGCGTTTAAAAACGGCTTTTTCTAAACCGATTTTAAAAGTAGTTAGAAAGCAACGAGGCTATGAGCTGGTCGATGTAGAAACAGGCGAAGAAGCGTTTGCTGAACCTCCGGCAGGCTTAACCGAGTAATTATATTGAATTATTTAAAGGTGCCATAGGCACCTTTTAGTTTTTAGATCGTAAAAGGAATGAGGATGACTTTAAAAGCGGTTTTGTTTGATATGGATGGCACTTTGGTAGATTCAGAAAGTGTGCATTTTAATATTTGGAACGACTTATTAGCACCTTTTGGTGTGCAATATGATGAGACTACGTTTTGTCAGCGCTTTTCTGGTAGGCCAACCCTTGAAGCAGCTAAAGAGGTTGTTACCAACTATCAACTTAACATCAGTCCAGAGCAGCTAACAGATGATAAATATGCTGCATTTGGCCGTTTTGTCAGTACAAACTTACCAACTTTCATGCCGCACGCAAAAGCTGTGCTAGAGCAAGTAAAAGCCAGTGGTTTAAAAATGGCATTAGTAACAGGCAGTGCAAAAGATGAAGCCTATCCTATTTTAAAAGGCTACGGCATTTTTGATTGGTTTGATTGTGTGGTTACCAAAGATGATGTTAACAATCCCAAACCTGCTGGCGATCCATACCAATTAGCGCTTGATACGTTAAATATCACGGCCAATGAAGCCGTCGCAGTCGAGGATACGTTTACCGGTGTTACAGCCGCTAGCAACGCTGGTGTTGCTGTGTATGCATTGCCTAATCACTTTACCCAAGAGCATGATTTTAGCAAAGCGGCTGGGGTGTTTAGTGATTTGCATGAATTTTATAAATGGCTAGAAACTAAACTATAATTAAACGGCTATTGCTAAACAGTTATTTTTAAGCAGTAATAACCAGTTAAAACTCAGAAATTTGCAAGGAAGCAATGATGGTTATGTTCACTCGTGCATTGGTATGCGCAATCTCGTTACTTTTGGCTTTCTCAGTAAAAGCTCAACAAGCTCCCTCAGTACTTTTGGCAAACGTCTATGAAGCCGAAAAGGTTAATGTATCTGACTATTTAGTTAGTGAAAAATATGATGGTGTACGTGCCATATGGACAGGTAAGCAATTAATTACCCGTAATGGTAACCCTATTAATGCTCCAACCTGGTTTACTGCGCCACTGCCTGATATATGGTTGGATGGTGAACTTTGGACCAAGCATCAAGATTTTGCCAAGGTCAGTGGTATTGTGCGAGCGCAGCAACCTGTTGATAGCGAATGGCAGACCGTTAGCTATCAAATTTTCGACATGCCAAATGCCGAGTTACCATTTAGTAAACGCTATGAAAACTATTCACGCTTAGTTAGACAGCTAAATAGCCCATATATAAAAGCAGTTGAACAGAAGCACTTTGATAATAATCAACAGCTTAGTATGTTTATGGATGAGTTGATTGCACAAGGTGCCGAAGGCGTTATGCTGCACTTAGCAAAAGCGGAACACACCGCGGGTCGCAGTAATGTACTATTAAAATTGAAGCCTTACCTGGATGCTGAGGCTGTTGTCATTGAACACATAGCAGGAAAAGGTAAATATAAAAATATGCTTGGGGCGCTAAAAGTACGCAACAATGAAGGGATTGAATTTAAAATTGGCTCTGGATTTTCTGATCTGCAAAGAAAGTCTCCTCCAGCGATTGGCAGTACGATTACTTATAAATATCATGGTTTTACAAAAAATGGCTTGCCACGCTTTGCCAGCTTTTTACACGAAAGGCCATAGCGTCATTCAAAAATGGCCGCGACTGTGTTAAATTTCGCGGCCTTTTTAATGATGTATAGGTGGTAGTATGTTTGCAGGCTTTGATTATGGTAGTTCAAATTGTGCAATCGGTGTTTTAGATAACGAGCAACAAGTGTCTTTAGTACCGCTTGAGCAAGGCAAACAGTATTTACCATCAACCCTTTATACTCATCACAGTGCGTTGGTTGTTGATTTTGTCGCAAAACACCTTGCTGGCAGCCCATTTGAGCACGACTTTAAAACTGAGCGTCAAGCGCTTTTAAATACCATCCCTCGCATTAAATCCGATTTAGATATTCAAGCTGGTGATGACACCTTATTTATTGGGCGAGAAGCGATCAGTGAATACGTGCAATTTCCTGAAGAAGGTTACTTTGTAAAATCGCCAAAGTCGTTCTTTGGCGCTGTGGGCTTAAAGCAAGGGCAAATTAATTTCTTTGAAGACATTGCTACAGCGATGATTTTAAAAATAAAACAACGCGCTGAGCAATCACTGCAAGAGTCATTAACAGAAACGGTAATTGGGCGACCGGTAAACTTTCAATCAGTAGGTGGTGAAGAGTCTAATCAACAAGCGCTGGGTATATTAGAGCGAGCGGCAAAACGTGCTGGCTTTAAAGAGGTCTCATTTTTGTATGAGCCATTAGCGGCAGGGATTGATTATGAAACCTCATTACAGCAAGACCAAAAAGTATTGGTTGTCGATATCGGCGGGGGTACTAGCGATTGCTCATTTGTACAAATGGGGCCTAGCTTCCGTCAAAAACAATGTCGTGACAATGACTTTTTAGCTCACAGTGGTAAGCGTGTGGGGGGGAATGATTTAGATATTGCGCTGAGTTTTCATGGTTTAATGCCATTGCTTGGTTTAGGCACAGAGTTTAAGTCTGGGCTGCCATTACCTAATCAACCGTTTTGGCAAGCATGTAAAATCAATGATGTGAATCTACAAAGCCAGTTTTATAGCGATGCCCATCATCGTGAGTTATTGACTCAGCTGCGTGAAGTTAAAGAGCCAGCGCTATTTAAACGCTTAATTCAATTGCAGCAAAATAAGCAAGGTCACCAATTAGTGCAGCAAGGTGAAGCGGCAAAAATTGCATTGTCGTCAGCGAATGAATTTACCACAGACTTACATTTCTTAGATTCTGAATTAACTCAGTGTTTGACCTTAAATGATTTAGCCTTAGCTGTTGATGACTCGATAAGCCAAATAGTGAGCTTAGCTAAACAAGCGATTAAAGAGGCAGGCACAACGCCAGATGTCATTTACTTAACGGGTGGTAGTGCGCAATCACCTCTGATCAAGGCCGCGTTAAAATCCCATTTAGGTGATATTACTATGCTGAACGGTGATCACTTTGGTAGTGTTACTGCAGGTTTAACTAAGTGGGCGCAAAAGCTTTATAGCTAATAGCCCCCACTTTGAGATATCGACTTTAAGAATTAAAGAGTCACTTGGCGCGTTGCGAGGTATTTTTCGTAATCTGGCAGCGTGCGGCACAGCTCTGCTTCCATCATAGGTGAACTTAATAGCATATCGGCACTGACTTCATTACAGGCAACAGGAATATTCCAAACCGCAGCTAAACGCAGTAATGCTTTTACATCTGGGTCGTGAGGCTGCGATGCAAGTGGGTCCCAGAAAAATACCAACATATGCACTTCATGCTCAGCAATTTTAGCGCCGAGTTGCTGATCGCCACCCATTGGGCCACTTAATAGCTTTATCACTTCAAGCCCTGTAGTGCGCTCAATTAAATGACCCGTTGTGCCAGTACCGTAAAGGGTGTGCTTACTTAAAACATCTTGATGCTTTTCACACCAAGCTTGCAGCGCTGCTTTTTTACCATCGTGGGCAACGAGGGCTATATTTTTTTTGGCGGGGAGGGCTTGTTGTTTTTGTTCCATAAGTGCTCTTATATCAATAGGTTAATTGCTAAGGCAATAAATACTATGCCCGTGATCCGATCAATCCAAATTTGGGTTTGTGGATGCTCACGAAAATAGCTGGCTATCTTATCGCCGAAATAAATATACGTGCAGTCGATTGGAAAAGCAAAAAGCGGGTAGAGTAAACCAAAAAAAGCGAGCTGAAAGGTCGTTGAAGATAAACTTGGATCAACAAACTGTGGAATGAACGCAATAAAAAATAAGGCTACTTTCGGATTGAGGACCTCAGTCATCATCGCTTGAAACATCACATTTTGCTTTTTACTGGTGCTCACATGAGGTTTATCTTCACAGTGCGGCTCTGGCTGACTAAAGGTGTCCTTTAGTGTGATGATACCTAAATAACAAAGATAGGCGGCACCAAGGTATTGTACCGTTGTATACGCGACACTAGAGGCTTTAAGAATTGCGGTTAAGCCTACGACTGCAAAAAAGGTATGCACAACGCCACCGAGTGCAAAGCCAAAGGCACTTTGCATTCCGGCTTTACGGCCATTGGCAAAAGTTTGCGCCATTAAAAATGCATTAGAAGGGCCGGGGGCTACGGCAATTAAAAAACTGGCGCCTAAAAACGACAGTAACGATTCTGGATTAATCATTGGCACAAATTAAAAAAGCTAGGTAGCTGATTTTAACAAGCTTATTAAAAAAGAAAAAGCGGGCATTAATGCCCGCTCATATTGGTTTGGGGAAAGTTTTAAAAAACCACAGTGCTATTGTTTGAACAAACAGTTGTGCTTTGTGCTTCACATACTTGGTATGTGTAACTACCACCGCCTTTTGTTGTGATGGTATCTGTGTAGCTATTTGTGTTTGCTACAGAACCTACCAAAGTACCATTACGGTATACATCAACAGTACTAGTCGCTGCGCCACTCCAGCTTAAATCAACATAGGCTGTGCCTTTTGATTTATAACCAGATGCTGAAAGGCTAACTTCATCACCACCCGGTGTTGGATCGCCACCATTATTGCCGCCAGCACAGCCATTTGCAGTTAAATATGCATCCGCATCGGCAGCTTTAACAATACCGTGACCAAAGTACACATCGTGGCCAGCTGCGCCTTGGTCTTGTGCTGTTGCTTTTAATGCGTCACGAATTTCTGTACCTGTACACTCAGGGTGATTTGACCAAACAAGTGCTGCGATACCTGAAACGGCAGGTGTTGCCATTGATGTACCACTCATGAAACCGTAGTCACTAGTACCGATGGTAATATCAATCGTTGTACTTGCAAGCAGCGCTGAACGGTCTTCAAGTGCAGCACCTACAGCAGGAATCGTTGTATCGTTGGTATCACCTAATGTAGCGTATAACATGCCCGCTTCGTTATTGATGATAACAGCACCAATACCACCTGAGTTTTCACAGTTATTTACTTTGTCATAGAATGAGATATTACCGCGGTCAATCATACAGATTTTACCAGCTGCACCAGAATCAATGCTCTCAGCAGTACCCATGTAATAAGCAGTACCAGATGCATTACCTGAGTTTTCCATTGACGATGTTGCAAAGCCCGCGCCATCAGCAGCTAAGCTTGCAGAAGTTGCCATGCCTGCAGGGTAAGTAGACAGTGTATCAACACCACCTGCTGTCACTTCAACGCAGATAGTTTCATCTGTAGTAGCGCGTTTACCACGACCTGATGTACAGCTAGGAAATTGCGAGAAATCTGCAATTTGATTGTTCGCATCATTTGCACCAACCATCATTACAGATGAATAACCAGCAGGGTACGAGCGAACGCTGTTACCATCGTTACCCGCCGCCGCAACAACAAGACCGCCTGCATTAGTGAAATTAGCAAAGGCGTTAGACTCTGTGCTATTTGCACCACCACCACCTAAGCTCATGCTGATGATATTTGCGCCTGCTTGAGAACATAAATCCGCTGCATGTGCTAAATCAGAAGAATAACCCCAACCTTCGGCATTGAATACTTTGATGATATGCATTGCAACACCCGGTGCCATACCCACCACACCGATATTGTTATCTGCAGCACCAATTGTACCTGCTACGTGAGTACCATGAGGGCCACCATTATCATACCAGTTACCTGTGCCACTATCGTTGTCACCCGTGATATTACCCCAAATGAAGTCAGGGTTTGATGCATCAAGACCTGAGTCAATAACACACACCTTCATGCCCGCATTAGCATCAAAGGTTACTAGGTCTGCTTGTGATTGGTAAACTGCGTAAGGCGTTAATTGCTGCTGCATTGCATTACCAGCATCATCGTTATAAAGCGCCATTGGTACACGTTTTTGGTCTTCTTCAATCAGTTTGATATGTGGGTTATTAAGCAAGCCTTTAATGCTTGCTAAATCTTGACCGGTAAATTGTGCTGCAATAAAGCCATTACCGTCGACTTTTATATCACCGCCGAGTTTTTTAGCGAGTGCTTTAACTACGCCTTTTTTGTTGTTATCTACTTGGATGATGAAGCGATCGTTTGCTGCATTTGCTGTACCCGCAGCACAAAGGCCACTTAGGATTAGAGCTAAAGCTAATTTATTCTTTTTCATAAATAGTATCCCTGACATATTGTTTGGTTAACTTTGCGTTAACGAGACCAAACAATAAATTAACGAAAGTATGGGTACAAGGTAAATTACTCAGAAAAACGGAACAATTTATTCTATAAAAAGGCTTTTTATAGTTTATTGGTATAACAGGAAGTCTAAACGGGTAAATAAAGTATAACAATTCTCATTTACCCGTATTTAGTATAAAAGTGCGGGTGAACTTTTTTATGATAGTTGCTTATACCTAAATAATAGATACGCAAATGGTATGAGCAATAAAAAGTGTACCCCAATCAGTGATGGGGTTGTTAAATTTAGAAACTGTGTAAGAAATACCAGTAAGCTGGCACCACTCATTTGCATTACACCAATAAGAGCTGAAGCGGTGCCTGCTTGTTTCGAAAACATACTTAATGCGCGACCAGCTGATGAGCCGAGCGTAAGTGCAAAGCCAAATGCAGCAATAAACATAGGAAACATTAATGCCAGTGCAGTGCGTTGTTGGTTTAGTGCCAACATTAAGACACCAGATATAACAAGTAATAAGAGACCAGCTTTTAATGCGCGCTTTGGTTGACGTTTGATGTACAGCGGCATAATAAAGCTGGCAACAATGCTTAATACCGCATTACAAGTAAACCAGAATGTAAAATCGCTAACACTGCCTCCTAATTCAGTAATAAGCCAACCAGGTGCTAATGTTACAAACACTAATATAGCCGACATAGTTACTAAACAAATTAAGCTATGAAATAAAAACAAAGGTGTGCTAATAATCGGAATAAAACGACGTAAATCAAGCAGGTGACCGCTGTAAATGCTGTCTGCAGGGCGTGTTTCTTTGTACATTAACAAAGTTATGAATAAACCAATTAGCGCAAAGCCAGCCATGAATAAAAAGTTCATGCGCCAACCAAACTGTACTGTGAGCCAAGCACCGAGAATAGGCGCAAGAGCGGGAATAAAGCAGACAATACCATTGAGATAAGTAATGATTTGGCCACTTCGTTCACTACCAAACCTATCTCTTACGATGGCAAATGCCACCACAAACGTAGCGCAAGCTCCTAAACCTTGTAAGGCCCTTGCTACCATAAGGCTTGCAAAATCAGGTGCCAGATAAGCGCCAAAAGCAGCTAAACCATAGATTATGACACCTGCTAAAGCCACAGGTTTACGACCGAATTTATCAGCTAACGGGCCAGCAATGAGTTGGCCAAGCCCTACAGTTAACATAAATATGGCTACAGTTTGTTGTACTTGCTTTTCTGAAGCATTGAACTGTTCAGCAATAGTAGGAAATGCTGGAAGGTAAATATCTATTGCTAATGGACTAAATATAACCAGAAGGCCTAGGATGAATAATAGACTTAGGTTTTTGTGCTGGCGTGACTGCATTCGCTCTCCTTTAAAACGGTATTTTATGTGCCCCTAAAGGAAAAGAAAAGCGTTCACTTAGCGAAATGTGTAATCATTAAAACTGCTTACAAAAATTTTCCATTTCGCTATCTGGTCTGATGTGTTAGCTTTTTATCCCACATCATAAAAATAATGGATAAACGTCGTGAGCTCACAATCATCATTATTAAAAATTTGGACTAAATGCCAGTCACTGCCAAAAGGGAAGTGGTTATTTAGTAAAGCGGTGTGTTTTAAAGCCCCTTATTTTGGCTCAATAAAACCATTGATCACAGATTTGTCAGCAGGGCATTGCAGCGCAATCGTTAAAAATCGCCGAGCAATTCATAATCATATTGGTACTATCCACGCCATTGCCCAGTGTAATGTAGCAGAGCTTTGCGCAGGCTTAATGGTGGATGCAACTGTGCCGGCCAAAACACATCGCTGGATCCCAAAGGGGATGACGGTAAATTATTTAGCGAAAATTGATACCGATATGCGTGCAGTCGCACAGATTGAGGTGCCAAACGAGTGGTTAGATAAGCTAGATATCGTTGTCCCGGTGAAGGTTTATAATAGCCGCGATGAGTTAGTGTTCACCGCGGATATTACGATGTATGTAACGGCTAAAAAACGTTAAGACTTATCAGCGGCTTGTTTATTCACAAACGACAAGTCGTTGCTATCGTCAGGGAGTATTGATGGGCTACTTTCATCGCTTGAGCTTGGCTTGATAGGAGCAATTTTGTCTTCTTCATGACGATGCTTTAAGCTGCCTTCGATATTGGCACCTGCTTCAATACTTAGTGTATCGTGAAATACATCACCGTGGACTTGAGCTGTACTTTCTATGGTTACCTTATTCGCTATTAAGGAGCCAATGATCTTGCCTTTAATTACGACACTATCTGCTTCTATAAGACCTTCAACCATGCCTGTTAGGCCGATAACAAGATGTTTTACTCTTAAATCACCGTCAATACGACCATCAAGTTGAACTTCACCTTGGCTTACTAAAGTGCCAGTTAAGCGAACATCTTCTGCAATAATAGAGGGAGTATGGTTTGTTCTTTTTAAAGTAGAGCTAGTTGAGCTAGCTGGAGCTTGTTTTTTTTTACCGAACACGAGAAAGCGCCTTTGTTATTTTAACTGGGTTGACATGCTTGCCATTTACTAAAACTTCGTAATGTAAATGAGTACTTGTACTGCGACCTGTACTACCCATTAAGCCAATAACGTCATCTTTATTAACTGTTTGGCCTTTTTTTACTTTGATTTTATTTAGGTGGCCAAAACGTGTGACAAAACCGTTTTTATGCTGAAGTTCAATAAAGTTGCCGTAGCCACCGTTTCTTCCTGCGCGAAGTACGGTTGCATCTGCGGGGGCAAATATTTCGGTTTTATGCCAGCCAGCTAAATCAACCCCTTTATGAAATGCTCGACGGCCATTCATTGGATCTTTTCTCAGACCAAAGCTACTGGATATATAATAATCTGCAGCAGGGAGGGTTTGCGGTAATTCACTTAACAGATTTTCAAGGTTATTAAGCGCTAGCAATTTATCTGCAATCGTTAGAAATTCAGCGGGAATTTTTGACTCGTCAAATAAATCTAAAGGACCACCTTGGGCTGTGTCGCTTTCGTCAGTTGCGCTTCGGACAAGCGCATCATTAAGCCCTGCACCTTCAAGCATTGCTAAAATTTCTTGATGGCGTTGTTGGATTTGTTGCTCGAGCATGCCAAAAGTGTAGTTATAGCTTTTATCAAGTCGTGCTATACGCTCTGAAAAGCTCTCAAGTTGCATTGCTTGTTTAGGGTGTTCATCTTCTAACGGAGCATGAAACTCTTCGGCATGTTCTTTAATTGGGAGCAGTACCGGCTCGATACCGCCCTCAGGAGTGGTTTTATTGATTGATTCAGGTAATGACTCAATCATGCTTTGTAATAACGCTTGCTTTTGCTCTAGAATGGCCAACTGTTCTACTTGTTTTTGGTATGTAAGCTGTTGTTGAGCATGCTTTTTTTGCCATTCTTGTTGCTTGCTAAGTTGTGATTGTTCAATGCTGGATATTTGATCGGCTTGCGAAATGATTTGCAGCGTCGAAATGCTCAACCAAGCAACTGCTGTTAATACAATTAAAAACGTCGTTAGTTGTAACCAAGGCGCAAGGATAAGGTGCTTTACTTCGCCGTTCTGACGGATCAACAGCTGTCTAGCTGGAAAAAACGTGCGATAAAAAGACTTAAGTTTAACTAACATAGCGTATAAAAAATGACTAATAACCGAGTTAAGATAGCAATATGATTCAAAAAAGCTAGCAAAAATTTGTAACCCAGTTATAAAAAATGCAAAAAAAAGGGCAAAAATTGCCCTTATAACAAATAATTACTTTTATTTTGCAGGTAACACTGTACCTTCAACTGAACCAAAGCCAATGCGTGCAAAACCGTCTTTTTCACACCAACCACGCATAATTACGTTATCGCCGTCTTCTAAGAAAGTACGTTGCTCGCTATTCGCAAGAGTGATCTTTTCTTTACCACCGCGAGATAGCTCTAATAATGAACCGGCTTCTTCATGCTCAGGACCAGACTGCGTGCCCGAACCTAACATATCGCCCGGTTGGAAGTTACAGCCATTTACTGTGTGGTGAGCGACCATTTGCGCAACTGTCCAGTAAGAGTGCTTGAAGCTTGATTTAGATACCTGTGTTGGCGCTTCACCAGCTGCACGCATCTTTTCAGTTTCAATTTGCACATCCATTTTGATATCGAATGCACCAAACTCACGGTTATGAGCTGACTCTAAATAGTCCATTGGTTGAGGATCGTTTTCGTCACGTGTCCAGTTTGTTCTAAATGGTGCCAGTGCTTCTGTTGTAACAATCCAAGGTGATACTGTCGAAGCGAAGTTTTTCGCAAGGAATGGACCTAATGGTTGATATTCCCACGCTTGTAAGTCACGCGCAGACCAGTCATTAAATACACAGAAACCAAATACGTGGTTTTCAGCGTTTTCAATGGCAATCGCATCGCCTAATTCATTCCCTTTACCAAGGTAAATACCTAACTCAAGTTCGTAGTCTAGGCGTTTACAAGGGCCGAATGAAGGGACTTCTGCATCAGGAGCTTTGGTTTGACCGTTAGGGCGGTGGAACGTTTGACCTGATACATCAATTGACGATGAACGGCCGTGATAACCAATTGGTACCCATTTGTAGTTAGGTAGAAGTGGGTTATCAGGGCGGAACAGACTACCTACTGCTGTTGCGTGGTAAATAGAAGTATAAAAGTCAGTGTAATCACCAATGCGACACGGTAGCGCAAATTCGATGTCTGCTTGAGCGATAAGCGCTTCGCTTAATTGTTCTTGCTCACTGGCACCTTCACGGAGTGCTTTTGATAGGGCAAGACGAAGTGCAGACCAATATTGCTGACCAAGGCCCATAAATTCATTTAATGTAGCTTGGCTTGCTGCTTTAACAGCAACCTGTGCATCACCAGAGAATAAACCAAGTTCGTTTACTTTCGCTAAATCGATAACTTGGTCACCAATTGCTACAGCGCCACGGAACGCTTCGTCTGAATTTTTACGACGTACTTCTGCAAAAGGAAGGTTTTGAATTGGGAAGTCACAGTTCGCTTCGTTAGCAGATGCAACCCAGCTTTTTAAATTAATATCGTGGGTTTCGTTAATTAGGCTCATACTCTTTCCTTATTTGTTCGCGCTGATTTGTTAGTTATCTATATGGAGGCAATCAACGCAATTTAAACAGTTACTTTAAAACAGAATTCAAAACGAGAAAAAGCAGCGTGTGAATTTACCCAAACCACACGCTGCTTTTTATTCATCATGATGATTTAGATTACACCACGACGCTCTTGATCACGTTCGATTGATTCGAAAAGGGCTTGGAAGTTACCTTCACCGAAACCGCCGTCATCTACACGTTGGATCATCTCGATGAAGATAGGACCGAATAGGTTCTTCGAGAAGATTTGCAGTAGGTAACAGTTTTCGCTTTGGCTATCTACTAGGATTTGATGCTTACGGATCTTCTCTTTGTCTTCTTTAACCCAAGGCACACGGTCAAAAATGGTGTCGTAGTACTCAGGGATGATATCAAGCGTCGCAATCGTTGATTGGTCAAGCTTATCAAGTGAGCTTACTAGGTCATTGGTAAGGAATGCTAAATGCTGTACACCCGGACCATTGTACTCATTTAAGTACTCATCGATTTGGTTGTTGTTGTTATCTTTACCTTCGTTGATTGGAATCGAGAAAGTGCCGCACGGTGATTTAAGTGCGTAAGATAATAACGCTGTTTTTTGACCTTTAATGTCGAAGTAACGTACTTCGGTAAAACCAAATACGTCTTTATAGAAGTTAGCCCATGTTTCCATCGTACCTTTGTAAACGTTATTGGTTAAATGGTCGATACGGATGAAGCCTTTGTCTTCAACAATGTTTTGTTCGCTTAGATCTTCGAAGTCTGACTCATAGATAGACCCTTTGTCGCCAAATTGCTCAATGAAATAGATTAAGCTGTCGCCGATACCGTAGATAGCTGGGTAAGGTAAATCTTTGTGTGTTGAATCTGTGGCAGGTTTTGCACCGCGCTCAACAGCAACCTCGAATGCTTTTTGTGCATTCTCTACACGCCAACCCATAGAACAGATCGCTGGACCGTGGCTTTTAGCGAATTCAGCAGAGAAACCATCACGCTCATTGTTTAGTAAGAAATGAATGTCATGCTGGTTATAATAAACAATGTCTTTACCTTTGAATTTTTTTAGCTTTGAAAAGCCAAAATCAGTAAACACTTTGTCCATGTAATCTGCATCTGGTGTTGCGTATTCAGTGAATTCAATGCCCACTAGGCCTAACGGATTATTTACTTCGCTCATTGTCATTACTCCCGCAATTATAAGCACTGCGCTAAAAAGAATTATTGTTCTGTAATGAGCGGATGATTAACCAGAATCTTAATAAGGGGAAGATCTCGACTACATTTAGTCAAAGCAGCCTTTGTAAATTAAATGGGACAATGATTTTAATTTCAGCAGTTGCATTATCAAAGGCAATGAGCAAGGCACTATTTTGACTAATGGATGTCATCCTTTGTTTAATTTATCTATTTGTTTTTAATCATTAATTTTAGTATTTGTAAGGCGATAAAAAAGGCCTGAAACGGCCTTTTTTATTAAGTTGATTGTATAGTTTAGTTTACGGTTTGGCGCGCTTTGTTAAAAAACTTGCTACGTTGTTGTAACCAAGGATTACTCATAATTTGTGGTGCAGCTTGATAATGACGCTCAACCACTTGGTTTAGGGTACGCGTTGATTGGGTGAAATTGAGTTGTTGCTGTGCTGCGCCCATATTGGCAATTTCGGCATCAGTCATCGCACGACCAGCAAATAACAAGGCGTTTAAGTAACCCGGCTTAGTTTCGTAGTCATTATCGGTTAAAAGCAGCGCCGCGTTGTTAATTGCCCAGCGTTCATCAATTTCACCTTCATCTTTAAAACCAATTAGCTGGCCATCAAGGTATATTTTTAGTGCGCCATTGTTTGGAGCAGCATAAAACACAAAGGCAATACGATGCCAACTGTTAGCAGGTACTTCACCAAAATAGCCGCTGTCGGTGGTGGCAATACCAATGGCGTTATCTCGGCTAACGTACAGGTCTGCGTCATCACTATTAGTCATATCGGTTTGTAATAATGAACGCCACTCATTGGTGCTTTGTTCTGGCCACATAATATCCATCACTAAGGTGTAATCAGCGATAAACCCTTCTGTTTGGTAATCACCGTTGGCAGCACTATTAGCCGTTAAGATTAAGCCTTGGGTTGGGCTATGGCGAGCGAAAGCTAACACGCCTGAGGCACCAG